>CAMDAO010000044.1 GCA_945888595.1 Chryseobacterium gleum
TCGCTTCTGGATGTTCTAGTCGTAGGAGAATGGATGAACTTTTATTGATTGAATCTAGCTCCTGAATACTGCGTTTAACTCCTGTTGAAGATGCATATGTTTCTAAGCAACCTTTTCTTCCGCAGCCACAAATTCTTCCATTGGGAATAACTCTGATGTGACCAAATTCTCCAGCGAAACCTCCTTCTCCATAAACAATTTCGTTATCAATTATAATTCCACTACCAAGTCCCGTGCCTAAAGTAATGGTTACGAAATTT
Organism: Chryseobacterium gleum; assembly: GCA_945888595.1. Lineage (GTDB taxonomy): Bacteria > Bacteroidota > Bacteroidia > Flavobacteriales_D > Crocinitomicaceae > CAIUKX01. The sequence goes on from CAMDAO010000044.1 coordinate 261, forward strand.
GCTAAATCTTTCGCATTTCCAAATAGTTTCTCTCCAATCGCTGCTGCATTGGCATCATTGGTTAGTTGAGATGGTTTGTTGAATTTTTCCTGAAATAATTTAGCCAAAGGAATAATACCTTTCCATTTTAAATTGGGTGCGTATTCTATATTTCCGGTGAAGTGATTCCCGTTTGGCGCGCCAATACTTATTCCAATGATAGAATCGATCAAATCTCCTTTTTGTAGGTCGTTAAAAATATGCAGCACTAAATCTTCTGGTTGATCAAAAATGGTTGTGGGTATACTTTTTTCATAGGCGATATTACCTATATTATCTACCAATCCATACGCTGAATTAGTTCCTCCGATATCAATTCCTAATGCGTACTGTTTTAACATTGATTATAATGTTGAATTTAAATCCCATTCTGAATGAAACTGCATTAGAAAATCTTCCATATAGGAATGTCTTTGTTTTCCAATTGTTTTTGCTGTCTCCGTGTGCAGTCTATCCTTTAAAAGTAGTAATTTTTCATGAAAGTGGTTGATGGTATGACTTTTTGAATTTGCATATGAATCAAAAGTATCATGTAAAGTAGGCAAAGAACTCGGTTCGTAGATGGGTCTGTTTCGATTTCCTCCAAAAGCAAAAGCACGAGCAATTCCAATAGCTCCAATAGCATCTAGTCGATCGGCATCTTGCACAATTTGACCTTCTAACGTTTCAACTTCATCATTTACTTTTGCACCTTTGAAAGAAACTTTATCTATTATTTTTTTTACTTTTTGTGCGATTACTTCATCACAATTATTTTCAATTAGCAATTCATAGGCTACTTTTCCTCCTTCATTTAATTTTCCTCCGTTAAATTTATGATCAGAAATGTCATGCAACAAGGCCGCTAATTCAACGACAATTCTTTCTCCACCTTCTTTTGTTTGGATATAACATGCGGTAGAATAAACACGTTGAATGTGATGCCAATCGTGACCAGTGGATTCTTCTTTAAAATCTTCTTGAATGAGTTCTTTTATTACTTTAACTAAATTGTTGTAATCCATTTATTCTTATTTAATTAATTTAATTTTAGTTATCGTTGCCTTGGATCCTGAAACAAATAAAAAATGTTTATTAGCGGTCATAGAGAAAAAGTTGTTCGTTAGTAAATGAGTCCAATTTTTACCGTTATCACGTGAAAAATCAAGTCCATTTGTTCCACAAGAATAATAGATTCCATTTTTATAATACACGCATGATTTATAACCTGTCAAACCAGCAAATGATTCATTCCACGTGATTCCGCCGTCGGCTGTATAAAAAGAAGTTTTTTCAGTAGTAGAAAATTTTGAATGATCACCACCCACTACCACACCTTCCATTTTATTTTTAAAACAGACTGAAAATGCGCCAGTAATTTCACCACTGCGAAAAGGGATTATTGAATTTGACCAAGTTTTGCCGCAATCTGTTGATTTAAAGAATCGACTCGTGCTTCCGCCTGATACAAAAATAAAAGTTGAATCATCTAAAACTTGAACAGTTGATCCACTTGCGGCGAAAGCTGCTTCTCCTTCAAAAGAATTCACTTCTCCTTTACAAGGATTCCATGATTTCCCACCATCTTTTGAGAAAAAAAGAGAAAATTTATTATTTACAGGATCTCCTAAAATAAATCCTGTTTTAGCGCGAAAATCCATAGCGTCCAGAAAGATTCCTTTCCAAAAATCGTATTCGATTATTCTAATTTTCTTTTTAGGAGATATTTCAATTAATTTTCCAGTTGTTCCGCTTTGCAATCCAAAAATAAATTTATTTACTATCGAAATATCTCTCAATTCTTCGAGTTGTGTGTTACTATTTAATGTTCGTTTCTTTTCAGAATGTACGTTGTATGAATAAATCTTTCCATTGGAATTAGCGGTATAAATAACTCGTCCATCAGTAATCAATGATCTTGAATAACAGGTTGAATCCGTGTATTGTATAGAAGTGAAGTTGTCGTTTTTTTGAATCAATACTTTTTCTTTCACTACAGAACAATTTTGTAAACAAAAAGCAATCCCTACCAATAAACAAAAAGAAAACTGATTCATATTTTATTACGGTATTTTGAATTAAATTTATCCAATTGATCTTTTTTTAGTTGCTCTAAATTTTCTGGAATAGCTCTTTTCCAGCGCTTGTGAGACCAAATCCAGAATTGTGGTTTTAGATTTATTTCTTTTTCTAATAATTTTGTGTGCGATTCGGTAATTTCTCCCCAATTCATAGATTTTGGATCTTCTGTAATCAATTCAAGACGCATTTTATAAAAACCTCTTTTCACCTTTTCCATTGCAAAGAATACGACTGAGAATTCATATTCATTGGACATTTGTTCTGTCCCAAATAATACCGCAGTTTGCTGATGCAGGAAGTTCATCCAATAACTTTTGTTGGAATCAGGTGGACTTTGATCTCCAAGCACTAAAATAGCAATAGGGGAGATTACCTCTTTAGAAATAACTTCTTTAAAATTTTTAGCATGCACCACTTTCATTCCAAAACGAGAGCGATGCTTATTAATCTTTTCATCCCAAAACTTGTTAGACAAAGGCATTCCAATTCCTAACGCTTGATGTTCAAATAAATAGTTCTGCGATGTAACTAGCCATTCCCAATTATTATAATGGCCTGAAACTAAAATTACACTCTTGTTTTTCGCGTACAGATCATCAAGTATTTCTGGATTATCAACAATCATCCTCTTTGATAATTCATTTTTAGAAATAGTGAAATTTTTCACTCCTTCAGCCAATAAATCAGTGAAATGTCGATAAAATTTTCGTTCGATTTTCTTAATTTCTTTTAAAGATTTTTCTGGAAAGGACTTTATTAAATTTGTTCTAACTACTTTTTTCCTGTAGGGGATAAATAGAATTAATAGAAGGTAGAAGAAGTCTGTAAAAAAATAGATGACTCTCAAAGGAAGGTAAGAGGCTGGAATTATTATGAGATAATATAATAGTTTGGCTATCATCTTATTCTTTGTATTTATTACCCCACAATTTGTGAATAATTTCTTCAATTTCTTTTTCTTTTGCACTGCTACCTGCTTTGAAAAAAGAGGAATTACTTAGTTCATCTGGAAGAAATTCTTGCTCGGAAAAATTTCCTGGATAACTGTGCGAATATTTATATCCTTTTCCATATCCTAGCTCTTTCATTAATTTCGTTGGTGCATTTCTCAATGGAAGAGGAACTCCAAGATTACCAGATTTTCTTACTTCTTCTTGTGCTAAGTTAATGGCTAAGTAGGATGCATTTCCTTTTGGGGAAGTAGCTAAATAGATAGTGCATTGTGCTAAAATAAGTCGTGATTCTGGCCAGCCAACTACATCCACCGCTTGAAAACAATTAGTAGCCATAAGTAAGGCGTTTGGATTAGCTAATCCTATATCTTCTGCAGCTGAAATAATAAGTCTTCGTGCAATAAATTTTGGATCTTCGCCGCCTTCAACCATTCTTGCGAGCCAATAAATTGCTGCATTGGCATCACTTCCTCGAATAGATTTAATAAAAGCAGAAATAATGTCGTAATGCTGCTCCCCATCTTTATCATACATTGCAAGGCTCTGCTGTGCGCACGCCATAACTATTTCATCTGTTATTTCAATAGTGGTTTGATTATGGAAGGTACCAATAATGATTTCAAAAACATTCAATAATTTTCGAGCGTCTCCTCCAGAAATAGCAAGTAAAGCATTCGTTTCTTTTAATTCAATCTTTTTCTTTTTTAGTATTTGATCTTCATTAATGGCGCGAATCAATAATTCTAATAAATCTTCTTTTGTATGATTTTGTAATGTATAAACTTGACAACGAGATAAAAGTGCGGAAATAACCTCAAAAGAAGGGTTTTCAGTAGTGGCTCCAATTAATGTGACAGTCCCTTTTTCTACTGCACCTAATAGTGAATCTTGCTGTGCTTTAGAGAAACGGTGAATTTCATCAATAAATAGCAGAGTTCCTTTTTGCTGAAACATTCCACTTTGCTCCACTTTTTGTATTATTTCTCTAACATCTTTTACTCCAGAGGATATTGCAGATAATAAATGAACAGGTCTTTGCAAATAATCGGCAATTAAGTGTGCTAAGGTTGTTTTTCCAACTCCAGGTGGGCCCCATAAAATCATGGAAGGAATTAATCCTGAATCCAATGCACGACGAAGGGAAGCACCTTCTTTCAGAAGATGTTGTTGTCCGATGTATGAATTTAGTGTTTTCGGACGCATACGTTCTGCTAATGGCGCTAGAATTGTCATGCTATATTGGTCGTTTATGTTTCCATCGCCTGTGTGACCATAGCCAATATTCAGGATTTTCTGCGATTACCATCTCTAGATATTCGGTATGTTTATCAAGTATAAACCCTTCACTCACGGCAGTAGGTTCGTCCGTTATGGGGTAAAAAGTTACTTCATAAAACCCTCTTTTTACCTTACGAATACATCCAAATAGAACAGCTTGATTATATTTTGCTGCTAATCTCTCAGTACCTCTCATCCAACCAGTGTCTTGTTGGAGAAAAGTATTCCAATATGCTTTTTTAGGATCAGCAGGAGATTGATCGTTGACCATGATTGTCATGGTCGGTTTTTCTCCTTTAGCAGCAAAATAACGAGGTGTTTCTCTCATACTGACCATTTTCATTCCAAATCGCTGACGTGATTTCATGATGACACGATCAAAGAAGTTATTTTTTAGCGGGTGATATGCAGCGAGCGTCTTGTGCTTCATTTGCTGTTGAAGACCAACCGCATAATATTCCCAATTATTATAATGTCCGCAGAGTATAACAATACTCTTATTTTTTTCGAAATAGGAATTGGGTAATTCGGGGTTAATTATAGAGCACCTTTTTTGAATGTTTTTTTCTGAAATTGTAAAGGATTTTGCACTTTCAACAAGGAAATCCGTAAAATGATGGTAGAATTTTTTTTCAATTACTCTTAACTCAGAATCTGAAAGCTCAGGAAAAGAATTTTTTAAGTTTCTTCTGACAACTTTCTTCCTGTAACCAATTACATAGTAGCATATTATGTATAAAAAGTCGGCGAACCAATAAAGCATGCGGAAAGGTAGATGCGAAATCGGAAGAGCAAGACCATAAAATAAAATTCGACTAAAGAAATTCGTCATATTTTTAGAATGGTGACAAAAGTACTCTTTTTGCAATTAAATCAAAGCAGATAGTGATGTGAATTTTGATAATACAGGTGTTTTTTAATTCTATTTTTAGGAATTCTCACTGGAGTAGTTTAAAAATATCTACAAGTAGTATTTTAGTAAAAATAAGAGAAGTAACTTTGTAATCATCTTTGACTACTAGTTATTAGTTGGATCTTTTGGGAATTTAGACATGATTTTAAATTTACCTCCGAGATCATACATATATCGTTTCCAATTTTGCTTTGTTTTTGCTTTAAATATACTGGTAGCAGGTATATCAACTGTTACCCATGAATTAGTAGTTATTTCTTTTTCCAATTGACCAGCTGACCATCCAGCATATCCAATAAAAAAACGAACTTTATTAATAAGCGCTGGTTCTGTTTTTATTAAATTAGAAAGTTCTTGAAAATCACCACCTAGATATATTCCGTCTGAAATCACCGTACTATTTTGAATTTGCGCCCCAAAAGCATGGATGAAGTATAAACTACTAACTTCAATTGGACCTCCTAAACTAATTTCTGTTTCTATTTCTGGAAAATTTTCATCTAACTCATGTAAATTTACAGAGATGAAATTATTTATTACGAATCCAAAACTTCCTTCATTATTGTGTTCACATAAAAAAATGATTGACCTGCTGAAATAATCTTCCTGCAAAAAAGGGTCAGAGATAAGAAATTTAGCCTTCTCTGGTTCTACTGGATTAGTAAATGATAAATCAATCAATTTAAACTGTTTGTAACAAAATTACAAAAAGATTTTCTTGTTTTTTAATTCCTTTACTATTTCAGATAAAAATAGTAGGATCTTTCTTTAAAATAGGCGAACTTAAAAGCTGATATTCTGAATTTCAGTTAGAAAAATAAAGGAGGTTTGCGCAGATCGAGTTTAGCATCTTTGAACATCGAAGACGTAGATCGCAAGCTAAATAGAAAACTTTGATTTTGTCCAATTGGAATCCAGTTGAAAGATAGATTCCAACAATGCATATCTCTTGTTAATGTTAATGTGGTATAGTTTATTTTTACTGTTTGAACGTCAAAATTGACCGTGCCAATAATTTTCCAACGTTTAGTAAAACTTAAATCACCATTGGTAGAAATCGTTTGTACTTGTCTGAAATTATTTGCACTAGCAACTGTTTTTGAGGTATTAGCGGTAATAGAATAAATATGTGTAAAAGTAATTTTCCATGGAATTTCAAAATTAACTACGCGCTCTGGGTATAACGAGAAATAGGTGTAGTCTGCATTCCAATTAGTCCCGCTTTTCTTTGATACTTCTTCCAACTTCTCCCTACTTACTTTAGAAGTCACGACGTAGGATGTGTTTAAATTGGTGGAAATAAGTCGACCTAGTTTGCCTGATGAATTCAAAGCATACTTTCCAATATCCATTCCTGTTTTACTATCCCAGTCATAGGGACTGTAATTTGATGAAGCAACAAAACTAATTGATTTAGCAGGGCTAATTCTTAAATTGATGGCAATGGTAGAAAGTTTCATAGAATCCTTTAAAACATCATAGTTACCATTGAAGGAAAGGGCATCTATAATATTCGTTTTCTTAAATCCAGTAATTGTGTCCTTGTCTGATTTTCTCTTCAATTCAAACGTATTGTTTATTCCGAACGTAATAAAACCAGCGCTATTTGTTGGGTTGGAGGAGTATACACTTTGTTCAAAAGGAGAGTATCTAATTGTGTTTATTGAAACTGTACCGGTGTCAAGCGTGGAAAAAGTATTTAAATTAGGTATGAATTTAAACCCGAAAGTGGGTGTCAAAATATGTCTTAATAAGGGTTTGCTTTTTCCAATAAATCGGTAATAACTGTAAACAACGGTAGTTAAAGATGCATTGAACGATAAATCATGGGAATACCCTGTTTTTTGAGTTAAATTAGTTACAATGGAATCAACGACATAGCTTTTCTGTATTTGCTGAAAATTGATTCGGTTGGAGTAAGTAATGGAAGGATTGAATTTCCAAGTGTTTTTAAATAATCCTGCTGTGGTCTGGATGGTCATATTTTGAGAAACCCCATTTAAAAACTGATTTTGTATTTGAGAATAGTTGTGCTGTGCTAGTAAAGTGTCTTTAAAAGTAGATTTGTTTTGAATTTCTCCAGTGTATGCCAATGAAAGAGAAGAAAACACTTTTTTCCATTCTTGATTACCATGAATAAATTTTTTAAGGGGAAATATTCTAGTTAAATTGACATTGTAGATAGGACTTGTAAGGGAAATATTCTTCGTTTGTGTACTTTGTTTTAAACCTATTTTTAGTCCCATTGTTAGTGGTTTTCCCGGAAAAAGTCTTTGTAAATTAATATCTGAATTCAACTGATTATTAAAATATTGAACATTCTGAGGATATAAACTAGTTTTCGCGTTATTATCAGAAATATAATTCACTTTAGCTGAAAATACCCAAAAGGGATTTGATTTTGGGTCTTTCAAATGATCCCAGCTTACGCTTAATTTATTATTGTCTTTGGCACTTGGAAAACCTTGCTTCATCTGCTGGAAATCGATGTTGAATGAGCCTTTTCTTTTGTATAAAGTATAATAATCAGTAGTATTTTTAACTCCCCAACTTCCTCTATTATAAAGTGTGATAAATGCACTTGTGTGAAGCGACTTATTGATAGGAAAGAAATATCCGAGATCATTTACTCCAAAACCAAGAGCAGACATAGGAATTATTTGAGGAAACAAAAGTCCGTGTGTTCTTTCCTTCGCTTGAGGAATAATACTAAATGGCAATCCAAAAGGTGTGGGAACTCCTTTAATCCATAAATTCATTGGACCAGTCACAATCCTCTTATCAGGAATCATCACTGCCTTGGATAAATTAAAATGATAATGAGGATCATCTAATTCACACGTAGTAAATCGACCTTGCTTAAAGTGAATATCTCCGTTATGTTGTCTCTTGGCGACTCCCATATACAAGAAAATTTCATCTTGTTTTATTTTCACTTCTTCAATGTATCCTTTTTGCGTTTTGAAGTTATATCGAATACGTGAGGCTTGAATTTCTTCCGCACCATTTTTGAATTGAGGCATTTCAATTTTAGTACTGTCTTTCGTTAGAATGTAAGAGGCGAAAACTTCATTTTTTTTAAGATCAACGAGTATGTAACCGGCCTTCATATTCGTCTCAAGATACTCTAAATGCGCTTCGCCATATAAATGAATTTTATTTTCTTTGACATCTAAATAAATGGAATCCTTGGCACCGTATTTGGCTTGCTCTTCGAAAGAATCATCATTCATATAAATGGTGTCTCTTGCTCTTTGATCTAAAACTTGTGCGTACGAATTATTTTCAAAGGACATTATTAACAATGTGCTTAAGATAAATAAGAATATGATACGATTTTTAATCAACTATTAGGAGTAAATTTGTTTTTGAAAATGAACAGCACGGCAAAATTATAAAAATCCCTTGTTTATGAAGGATAAAAGATCGAATTATATCAGAAACTATGCCACATTGGTTTTTTATGTGACATTCAGTGTTTGTTTTTCGTTTTCTCAAAACAGCGATAATTTACGTCCTAGTATAAAAACGGTTGTAATCGACGCTGGACACGGAGGTAAAGATCCAGGATGCCATGGACATTCAGCCCATGAAAAGAATGTTTGCTTATCCATGGCTTTGAAATTGGGTGCAATGATCAACAAAAAATATCCTACCATTAAAGTTATTTTCACTAGAAATACAGATGTTTTTGTTGAATTAGATGAGCGAGCAAAGATTGCTAATAGAAATAAAGCGGACCTTTTTATTTGTATACATGCAAATGCTTCAGCAGAAGTAGTATATGGTGTTGAAACCTATGTTCTTGGATTGCATAAAACGGAAGCTCAACAATTGATTGCTGAAAGAGAAAATTCAACTATTTTTCTTGAAGAGGATAAAGGTGCGAAATATAAAGATTTTGATTTATCACCTGACGCGTTAATTGCCCGTCAAATTCAATTATCGGTTTTCTTAGATCAATCTATTAGTTTTGCAACAAAAATTCAAGCTGAATTTAAAAGGATAGGCCGCTCTGACAGAGGAGTTAAACAGGCAGGTTTTCTCGTGTTGTATAAAACCACTATGCCCAGTGTTCTAATAGAAACAGGTTTTTTGACAAATACAAATGAAGAAAAGTTTTTAAGTGATTCCGTTTCTCAAGTAAAAATGGCTAATTCGATTTTTATGGCTTTTGAAAGATATAGAAATGAATTGGAAGGTATCGATGTAAAAGTAACCGAAGATTATGTTCCGTTGGAAATTATCAAACAAGACCTACCAACAGCCGTTTCGACCGTGAAAGATAAAATTATTTTTAAAGTTCAGATTGAAACATCAGACCAAAAAATACCTCTCACAGATGTAAAGTTCAAAAATATAAAAGTATCTGAATACAAGCAAGATAACTTGTATAAGTATACAGTAGGTAATTATGAAAATGACTTTAAAGCTGCAAGTCAATACAAAAAAGTGATGATTTCTCAAGGATATCAACATGCTTTTGTTGTAGCATTTTTGAATGGAGAGCGCGTTAGTATAGAAAAAGCTATTAAATTAGCAGAAAAATAAGATTTTGAAGAAAGCAAAAGAAATAAAAACAGCAATTATAGCACTTTTAGCGATTACTTTGTTAATACTAGGTGTTAATTTTTTGAAAGGACATAGTTTTTTTGGAGGTGATGAAGTATATTATGCATATTTCCCCAATTCAGGAGGAATCGCAGCTGCTAGTTCTGTTGTTTTAAATGGAGTGGGAGTAGGAAAAGTATTGTCTGTTGAAAATGTAATAGGAGGATCTCCGAATCGCCAAGTTAAAATAAAATTTAGTATTCAGGAGGATAATATTAAAATTCCATTGGGATCTGCCTTGGAAATTGGTTCTATTGATTTATTTAACAAAGGGTTGATATTACTTTTAAATGAGGATGTAAAAGCAGGTTATCTAAAATTTGGTAATTCTTTACAAGGAAGAGTTGCGGTAGATATGTTTTCTCAAGTGAAGGCGTATGCTGACCCTGTCACAGCTAGATTACAACGAATGATGGAGAAAGTGGATAAATTAGTCGTCTCATTTTCATCATTTTGGGATACAACTGCCACAACTTCTATTCAAACTAGTATGATTGAACTCAAATTGGCGATTACTCGTTTTGGAAATGTTGCTCTTCAAGCGGAAGGTCTGATGATCGATGAAAAGGCTAAATTGGGAAATATAATGTCAAACGTTGAAAGTATTTCATACAACATCAAGAAAAGTAATGATGAAATAAGTGCAATTCTAGGAAATACTAAAAAAATTACAGATGATATGGTAACAGCAGATTTTAAGTTGGTTATCGGCGATGCTCAGCAGACCATTAAAAAATTAAATGTTATTTTGGAAGATGCAAGTACAGGTGCTGGAACATTAGGTAAGTTAATAAAAGATGAAACGCTATACAATGAATTGGTAAAATCTAATAAGGATCTTCAAGCTTTAGTTATTGATTTACAAGCGCACCCTGAACGATATGTGCATTTTTCTATGAGTGGTCGAAAAGTGAAGGGATTGGAATTGTCAGATGCGGATCAACATAAATTACATCAAATTTTAGATTCTACAATTTTAAAAACTAAATAACTGAGCACTATGATTTCTTCAATTATTTTTATAATACTATCTATCTGTGGGTTTGGTTTTTTTAGCTGGAATGCATTAAAAATAAGACAAAATATTCTTTTAGGAAGAGATTTAGACCGGACCGATAAGAAGTCTCAAAGATGGAAAATAATGACTTTAGTTGCTTTAGGTCAGAAGAAAATGTTTGCCCGTCCTATACCTGCTTTGTTGCATTTTGCATTATATGCTGCTTTTGTGATTACACAAATTGAACTAATTGAAATTATTGTTGATGGAGCGAGTGATTCACATCGAATTTTCCGTCCTGCATTAGGTGGATTCTACACTTTCATGGTAAGTTTTATTGAAATTCTGTCCGTTCTAGCTACCGTAGCAACAATTGCTTTTTTATCTCGCCGAAATTTACTAAAACTTCCTCGCTTGAATATGAAAGAATTGGTTGGTTGGCCAAAAAAAGATGCCAATATGATCTTAATTATGGAACTGATCTTAGTAAGTTTTATTTTCATGATGAATGGTGCAGATGAGGTTCTGTATTCTAAAGGATGGTCACACGCTGCAAATTTAGGAGAAGGAACACTAAGTCTTTCTGTGAGCAGTTGGTTGGGCCCTTTGTTGTTTGGAGGAATGTCTGAACATAGTTTACATATAGTGGAAAGAGTAGGATGGTGGGGTCATTTGTCAATGGTTTTTGCATTTTTAAATTATTTACCTTATTCAAAACATTTACACATTTTATTAGCGTTTCCCAACACGTGGTATTCCAATTTAAACAAAAAAGGAAGATTAACAAATCTTGAGTCCGTTACAAACGAGGTTAAATTAATGATGGATCCAAATGCAGACCCTTATGCCGCGCCAGAAGAAAATACTGAACCTGTCACTTTTGGTGCGAAAGATGTACGTGATTTAACGTGGAAGAATTTACTAGATGCATATTCCTGCACCGAATGTGGAAGATGTACTTCTTCGTGCCCCGCAAATATTACAGGTAAATTATTGTCTCCAAGAAAGATAATGATGGATACAAGGGATCGATTAACAGAGGTTGGGGACAATTACAGAAAACATGGGAAGGATTATTCTGACGGCAAAAGTTTATTGATTGATTATATAACAGAAGAAGAAATTTGGGCTTGTACATCCTGCAATGCCTGCGTTGAGGCTTGTCCAGTTAATATTGATCCTTTATCTATTATTATAGATTTGAGAAGAAATTTAGTGATGGAAGATTCAAAAATGCCAACAGAATTAGCAGGAATGTTTACAAATATCGAAAATAATGGTGCACCATGGCAATTTGCGCAAGCGGATAGGTTAAAGTGGGCTGATGAACAATAATTGTCGGATTAGGAATTTCTTAGCCCTACTACATTTTAAAATATACTATTATGAGTAATCTATTAAAAGTGCCTACCATGGCAGAAATGATGTCATCAGGTGAAGTTCCAGATGTATTGTTTTGGGTTGGCTGTGCAGGAAGTTTCGATGATAGAGCTAAAAAAATAACAAAGGCAATCGTAAAAATATTACAAAATTGTCAAGTAAAATTTGCCGTATTAGGAGCTGAAGAAAGTTGCACTGGTGATCCAGCGAAACGAGCAGGAAATGAGTTTCTTTTTCAGATGCAAGCTATGATGAATATTCAGGTTTTAGATGGATATGAAATTAAAAAGATCGTAACGGGATGTCCTCATTGTTTCAATACTCTGAAGAATGAGTATCCTGAATTAGGAGGTAATTATGAAGTCCTTCATCATACTGAGCTGATTCAAGAATTGATCAATTCTGGGAAACTAAAATTGGAAGGTGGAGCGCAATTCAAAGGGAAGAAAATAACATTCCATGATCCGTGCTATTTAGGACGTGCGAATGATGTGTATGAAGCTCCTCGTTCGTTAATTGAAAAATTAGATGCCGAATTAGTTGAGATGAAACGTTGTAAAACGAATGGACTTTGTTGTGGAGCTGGTGGAGCACAAATGTTTAAAGAAGCAGAAAAGGGCAATAAAGAAATTAACATAGAACGGACAGAGGAAGCTTTAGAAACTACAGCTGAAATAATTGCAACAGGTTGTCCTTTTTGCAATACAATGATGACAGATGGTGTTAAACTTGCCGGTAAAGAAGCAGATGTAAAAGTTTTAGATATTGCTGAATTAATTGCTTCAGCATCAGATTTATAGAAAATATGTATTTTCAAGAATTACCAAAAGATGCTCGATTGTGGGTTTATCAAGCGAATAGAGTTATTGATGCGGATGAAAAAGTAGAAATTTCATCGATTTTAAATCAATTTATCTCTTCATGGGCCGCGCACGGAGTTCCTTTAAAGGCTGAAACCTTAGTGCTAAAAGATCATTTTATTATTTTTGGGGTCGACGAAAAACAGATAGCTGCTTCGGGATGTTCAATAGATAGTTCTGTGAAATTAATTAAAGATATTGGTAAGAAGTTTACTATTGATTTTTTTGATCGTTTGAAGTTAATTGTTGAAAAAGATTCAGAAATGAAAGTTATTTCTTTTTCTGAATTAGGTGATTATTCCGATTGGAAGATATACAATACATTGGTCAATACAGTAGAACAGTTCAATGAGTCTTTTTTAATTCAGGTAAAGGACAGTGAATTGTATAAATTGATTTAGTCAATTAGTGTAAATCAGTCGAGACCGAATGAATGAATATCGTTATGGTTTTCTTCTATTTTATCTTTCACTGTTTTGATTTTTGTGGTTAGAATAAAAATATCTGGTGTTGAGTTTTGTTTCAACCAAATCCAACTGGAATTTTCATTTTCTATGGCCATCGCCATATGATAGAGCAATGTGAATTTATGTTTCTTGAGCCAATTTTGTGCTTTTTTATCCCCTTCCGCTGCATGAATCATAGCCATTAGGTGCGCATACCCATTTTCTACCAACCAAATTCTTGCGGTTTGCTTTAGATAAATAGCAGAAGCGGCAATAACTAGTTCAGGATATCCATTTTCGTTGAGCCATTTTGATATTTCAATATTACCAGAAATAGATTCTGACCAGGCTAAGATTATACGAGTTGGATAATCAATCGGCTTAATCGGCATTGATTTCATTGGTGTAGATTTCTCGCTTTTGGAATCCACACTTTCTTTCTTCTTTCTATTAAACCAAGTCATTTTATTTTATAGAAAAGATATGCAACAAGAATTGCTGTTATTGCACCAACGATATCTGCTATGATTCCACCCATGGCTGCATATCTTGTGTTTTTCACTTTTATTGAACCAAAATATACGGCTAAAACATAAAAAGTTGTTTCTGTGCTTCCTTGAAACGTAGCCGCAAGTTTAGCTACGAAGGAATCAACTCCGTGGGATGTAAAAGTGTCAACCATCAAAGCTCTGGCACCACTTCCTGAAAAGGGTTTCATGAACGCAACAGGCAGCGCGTCAATAAATTCAGTATGAACCATTCCAAGATATTCTAAAGAAAACTTAATACCTTTTAAAAGTTCATCCATCGCTCCGCAGGTTCTGAAAACAGCAATTGCCGCAAGCATGGCAACTAAATATGGGATGATATTTAATGCAACCTCAAAACCACCTTTTGCGCCTTCAATAAATGATTCAAAAATATTTACTTTTGAACGAATGGCCAAGATAAAAAAGATCCCGATGAAAGAAAATAAAATTAGATTACTTCCTACTAACGAAATAGGTCTTACCATATCAGGGCGCATGCTCAAATAAAACATCAAGCCACAAATCAGAATAGTCAAGGTTCCGATATATAGCAGAATAACTTTGTTAAATAAATTAATTCTTTGTTTGATTCCTACATAAATTAGCGCAGCAAGAGTTGCAAAGAATGTAGAAATTAAGATGGGCAAGAAAACTTCAGCGGGAGAAGATGATCCAGCGGTGGCTCTGAACGCGAGGATGCTAACAGGGATAATTGTTAGTCCAGATGCATTTAAAACCATGAACATAATCTGAGCATTTGTCGCAACGTCTGGATTTGGATTTAACGTTTGAAGTTCTTTCATTGCTTTTAATCCTGCAGGTGTAGCAGCATTATCTAAGCCTAGCATGTTAGCAGAAATATTCAACATCATGGATCCAATTGCTGGATGATCTTTTGGAACTTCTGGAAAAATTTTTGAAAATAGGGGAGACACAATTTTTGTCATGTGTTTAATGGCTCCACCTTCTTCTCCTACCCTCATAATACCCATCCAAAGACAGAGTATACCTACAAGTCCAAGCGAAAGTGTAAAACCTGTTTCTGCAGCAGCAAAAAGTGCTTTCACCAATTGATCAAAGATATTTAAATCATGCCAAAAAATAAGTTTACCAAGTCCCATGAACATGGCAATAAGAAACATTCCAATAAATATTTTATTTAACATAGAACGAAATTCGTGATTTTACACATACAAAATCAATATGTAGAAACAAGATTTCCACATACTTATTAAGAAAAATTGGAAGGCGCTAGAAAATTTTTGTAGTATGATTAATAATTAGTCAATTTTCCATCCATCATTACTAATTTTTTGTCTGCCATATTTGCCAATATTTCATTGTGTGTAATAATGACAAATGTTTGATTAAACTCTTCTCTTAAATCGAAAAATAATTTATGTAATTCGTGCGAATTTGTTGAATCTAAGTTACCAGAAGGTTCGTCAGCAAAAATAACTTTAGGTCTGTTTATGAGAGACCTAGCTACCGCTACTCGTTGTTGCTCCCCACCAGATAATTCACTTGGTTTATGATTCATTCGTGAAGTCAACCCCAACATGTCTAATAATTTAGTAGCTTCTTTTTTAGCATCGGTAAGTGAAATACCTTTTATTAAAGAGGGAAGACAGGCATTTTCAATTGCAGTAAATTCAGGAAGTAATTGATGAAATTGAAAAATGAAACCAATTTGTGTATTCCTAAATTCCGATAGCTTTCTCGAAGATAATGAAAAAGGATTGATTCCATCGATGGTGATGATTCCTGAATCTGGTTTCTCTAATGTCCCAAGTAATTGGAGGAGAGTAGTTTTACCTGCTCCAGATGAACCAACGATAGAAACAATTTCACCTTGCTTTACACATAGATCAATTCCTTTTAAAATTTGCAAGGAGCCATATGACTTCGTTAAATCTGTCGCTTTGAGCATTATTTTTTCATTTTAATAGAATGACCCATTTTATCACGTTTTGTGATTAAATATTCCTCATTATGTTCATTGCTTTCAATCTCCAACGAAATATTTTCAATGATTTCAAGACCGTAACCTACTAATCCCGTTCTTTTTGTGGGATTATTGGTCATAAGTTTCATTTTAGAGATACCTAAATCACGAATAATTTGAGCGCCAATTCCGTAATCTCTTTCGTCCGCGTTAAAACCAAGCATAAGATTTGCTTGCACTGTATCGAAACCATCCTCTTGCAGTTTATATGCTTTTAATTTATTCACTAAACCAATTCCACGTCCTTCTTGATTCATATATACAATTACGCCTCTTCCTTCTTTTTCAATAGTTTGCATGGCAGTATGCAGTTGAGGACCGCAATCACACCGACAAGAACCGAAAATATCACCGGTAATACATGAAGAATGTACACGAACAAGAATATTTTCATCCTTCTTCCATGTTCCTTTTACAAGTGCGAGATGTTCTTTTCCAGAATTAATTTCTTTGTAGGCATGTAATTGAAAATCACCCCATTTTGTTGGCATTTTTACATCCACAATTCGTTCAATGAGGGATTCTGTTTTTATTCGGTATTTAATTAAATCTTCAATCGAAATGATTTTTAGATTGAATTTTTTCGCGATTTTCACTAATTGGGGAAGACGAGCCATTGTGCCATCTTCATTAAGAATTTCTACAATAACACCTGCCGGTTCAAAACCAGCTAAGCGAGATAAGTCAACTGCAGCCTCTGTATGGCCTGCTCTGCGCAAAACGCCTTCTTTTTTAGCACGTAGAGGGAAAATATGTCCAGGTTTACCTAATTCAGAAGGGTGTATCGTAGGATCGATTAGTGCTTGTATTGTTTTTGACCGATCACTTGCTGAAATACCTGTGGTACAACCATGTCCATTAAGGTCAACAGAAATGGTAAAAGGAGTTTCATAAGCAGCAGAATTTGATTTTACCATCAATTCAAGACCTAATTCATCACATTTATCTTCTAATAATGGAGCGCAAATTAATCCACGACCATGGGTGGCCATGAAGTTTATTATTTCGGGAGTAACATTCCTAGCGGCTGTTAAAAAATCACCTTCATTCTCTCTGTCTTCATC
>CAMDAO010000045.1 GCA_945888595.1 Chryseobacterium gleum
TATAGGGCATGCCCTATACCTACAAAAAAAACAAAAACGTCAATTCATAAAAAATGCCAAACTACAACCAATAATTATACTTGTCAGTTTTAAAACATTAAACTTGTGATTCTCACTGGTTTCAAAAATAATAGTGGTAGAAATATGTAAAAACATTCCGACTACGATGGCTAAAATCATATTAAAGTCTAAAAAACTAGATATCCCAGTTGATGTTAGACCTAAAACTAATCCTGCAGGTGTCATAATTGCAAATAAAAGGAGAATTGACCATGCTTTTATTTTAGAGATGTTGGTACTTATTAGAAGTGTCATTAATGCTACAGCTACCGGCAATTGATGGAACAGTATACCAAATAAAAGGGAGTTTTCATGCGCTGCATGATGGTGGTTATTTTCAAGAATGTGACCAGCAAATTGATTTCCCAAAGGAATACCTTCCAAGAAAGAATGCACAGAAAGAGATATGAATAAACCCCAAGGCATTGCTTGTCCTTTGTGAACGTGCACGTGACCGTGCTCAATTCCTCCTGAGAAAAATTCTAGAGCAAGTTGTACTAAAAAACCTACCAGAATATAAACGCCGATGTTTTCTGTTCCAGAAGCGTATAATTCAGGAACAAAATGAATAAAAGCGATAGAAAGTAAAAAACCGCCACTGAAAGACAGCATTAATTTGATGAATTTTTGTTTATTGGAAGCGTGCAGATATGTAACAATGAATCCGCCAAGAACTACGGCGACTATTAAACTTACAATTGCTAAGATATGTTCCATTAATTTTTTGTTGCAATTAGAATTAATCTATCGGATGTTTTTTCATCAAATGGATTTAAATTGAAGTCGCCAAAGGTATGAATAATTTGAAAATTATGGGAAATTAATATTTTCTCGAAATCAATTAATTTAAGTGCTTGAACTCGCTCCGTATACTGAAATGATTTTCCCGCATCAGAAAATTGAATATTTTTGTAAATATGTTTCCCATCGTAGTTTCTATTGATAGAAAATTCAATTCCGTCTTCGTTTTTTATTTCATTTAACACAAGTGAAGAAATTGCTTTTTCACTATTCATAAAATCCAACACTAACAAGCCTTCTGCTTTGAGCATCTGATGAATGGAACGAATTACTTTTTCATTATCGGAATAGTCATCGAAATAGCCGAAACTTGTAAATAGGTTAAAAACGGCATCAAAATGATTAATAGAAAGCTGATCTCTCATGTCATGGACATCAAATTTTAGCGTTTCATTTTCATGTTTTTTTGCACGTTCTATGCTGTTTTTAGATAAGTCAACGCCCAAGACATCCATGCCCAATTCATTCAAGGTTATTGAGTGTCGTCCCTTCCCGCAAGCCAAATCTAGAATTTTTGTCCGCGCCTCAAGATTTAAAAATTGAACGAGCTTTGTGACAAATAATTTTGCTTCATCTTCATCTCTATTTTTATAAAGCGCATGATAATATGTTGTGTCAAACCAAGATTCAAACCATTCTTTCGATTCCATTTTACAAATATAGTGAGAAACTGTAGGACTAACGCATTTAGATTTTTTTAACCACAGAGTCAAAGGAGTTTTAACAGAGTTCCACAAAGTTTTTAAAAAGAACACTGTGCACCTCTGTTTTTTAACTCTGTAAACTCTGTGTTTAAATAATTCCACCATGTAATTTTTTAGACCACAGATTTACACAGAGTAACTGCACAGAGTTCCACAAAGTTTTTAAAAAGAACACTGTGAAACTCTGTGTTTAAATAATTCCATCATGTAATTTTTTAACCACAGAGTCAAAGAAGTTTTAACAGAGTTCCACAAAGTTTTTAAAAAGAACACTGTGAACCTCTGTTTTTTTTAACTCTGTAAACTCTGTGTTTAAATAAACGACAAAGTTTTCAATGATATTAAATGCGTTTTAGTCTGAAAAACAACATTCATTTCTTGTCTATTTCAAAGATTACACTATATTTGTTGGTAGGGGAAATTACAACATGTCTTTAAAGAGAATATACAATCTATATCAAACAATGGAGCAGGAGAAAATAATCCTGTCCTTCAATGGCGTTGTTACGGCTGATGTTCTCACTGCGGTTTTAGATATTATGGAAACCAAGATGACACAACTTGACGAATCTTCTAAAACAAAGAAAAAAGTTTTTAATGTGCTTGTTGAATGTCTACAAAATTTATATCACCACATAGATGAGCGCATTTATGACATGAATGAATTGAGAAAACATCAGTCTGCATTAGTGATGGTGGTTCGTAATGAAAAAAGTTTTTTGATTCAAACCGGAAATTATATTGATAACGCGCTGGTCAGAGACTTAGATGATAAATTACAAAAAATAAATAGTTTGGATAAGGAACATTTGCGTGAGTATTATCGTGAAGTCCTAGGGAATGGCGCTATTACAGAGAAAGGAACAGCCGGTTTGGGAATGATTGATATCGCTCGTAAGTCGGGAAATAAATTAGAATATGAGTTTCTAGAGATAGATAAATATTTTAGTTTTTTTAGTTTAAATGTGAAAATTGATTAATTAACTTTTTAAAATAGATAAATATGGAAAATATACTGCGTGAAGGCTCTGCAAAAACGCCCTCTGTTAGTTTTAATTCTGCTTCTGGTGTCTTAGAATTAAAAGGGCGTTCAATCCCTGAGAATTCAGTTGAATTCTATAAACCATTAAATGAATGGATTGATTCGTATGGCTCAAAACCTTGTTCGGAAACAGTTGTTGATATAAAATTGGAGTATTTTAACACTTCTTCCTCCAAATGTATTTTAGATTTATTTAAGAAATTAGAATACATTAATAAACAGGGGTCAGTTGTTTCTGTCAATTGGTATTTTGAGCAAGATGATGAAGATATGGAAGAGGCTGGAGAAGATTATCAAGCCATTATTAAACTTCCATTCAAAATGATTGAAGTAGAAGAAATTTAAGTTCCCTCGTGATAAAAGTTGGCGTAACTGGAGGAATAGGATCTGGAAAATCGTATGTATGTTCAATCATTGAACATTTGGGTTTTCCTGTTTTTTACTCTGATCAAGTTGCTCAGGATGTATTACATTCCGATGAAGTAATCAAATCTATGTTGTTAGAGATTTTTGGAACTTCGATGTATCAAAATAATCAGTTAGACAAGGTCCAATTTTCTCAATTGGTATTTAGTGACCCTGTTCTTTTAAAAAAAGTGAATGCAATTATTCATCCACGCGTGCGTGAGTTATTTCATGCGTGGTCTTTGCAACAAAATTCTTCGATCTTATTTAATGAAGCGGCTATTTTGTTCGAAACGGACAGCTATAAAAGTTTTGACGCTACTATTCTTGTAACATCGCCTTTAGATCTAAGAATTCAACGGATTATTGATCGAGATGGACTTTCAGAGAGCGATATAATGAAGCGGATGGATAATCAATGGAAAGATGATGATAAGAAGGCTTTAGCGACGTATTGCATTGTTAATGATGATAAAACAGGTTTATTAACTCAAATCGAAGAAATAATTACCAATTTAATTATCTTGGAGAAAAAGACAACTCATTCCTTGTCGTAGGATAATTTTATTTCAAACTAGATGATTGTAAGAGATTTATAATCAGAAAGTTGTCTTCTCAATTCTTCCGCTGATTATTCAAGTTCTTCAAAATCATCAAATTTAGTATCGTCTTTTGTTTCCTCATTTTGTTTAGCATTTGGACTCATTCTCTGGGTAAATGGTTTGCCAGAAATGAGAAGAGAAAAAGCATTTAACATTTTCACTATCATATTTGAAAGGAAGATAAAACCGGTGAATTGAAAGATAAAGCCAAAAATGGGGGTTTCATTTATTTTTTCAATACTTACGAGGAACCAATTTGATAGAGGATTTTTTGAGAATTCAGGAAAGAAAATAAATCCTGCAAAAATCAAAAGAGAAACGATAATTACGGCAATTTCTGCTTTTAAATTAAATTTAGTTTCAACTTGTGGCATTCCATTGGTAAACATTTGAAATAGTATCTTTTTTTTCTGCTGCGATTGAAGTTTTCCGATGAAATACATAAGCAGTATAAGCGCTGTGATAATGAGTTGGTTTAAATTAGACTCGTACGCATTGGTTTTTTCACTGAAGTTAAAAGTTACTTCAACTAGAAAAAAGTACTTTATTGTTTTGATAAGGTAATCTTCCCCTTCAAACTTTGTTTTTCCAAGTCGAAGAAGTGTGTAACCAATCTGAATAAATCCCCAGATAAAGGAAAAAATAGCGAATACAACGCCTAACGTAAATGCAAAATAGATTAATTTCAATTTCTTTTATTTTAAGCGAAATTAATAGAAAAAGTGATGTATTTGCTTAATAATTTTATTTTTCATTAAAACATCTTCTTTAAATAACGATAACAATTTCATTTTCAATTGAGGATTGGTATCTTTGAAAAAAAATAAAATACAATGGTAAAAAAAATTATTTGTTCGTTTTTCATAATTAGTACTTTTTCGTTCGCAACCTTGGCCGAAGAAGGAATGTTAATCCCTTCCTTAATTACTGCTTTTGAATCAAATATGCAAGCGATGGGTATGAAGCTAAACGCAAATGATATCTACGATGTGAACCATTCAAGTATTAAAGATGCAATTATTCATTTCGGAGGAGGATGTACTGCAGAAATAGTTTCTAATCAAGGTTTATTATTAACGAATCATCATTGCGGTTATTATCAAATTCAATCGCATTCTTCCCTTGAAAATGATTATTTAAAAAATGGTTTTTGGGCTAAAACGTTCAAAGATGAATTACAAAACAGTGGACTTATTGCTGCTAGAATGGTTCGAATTGAGGATGTGACTGCAGCTGTTTTTTTTGGCATAAATCCAACAGATGAAGCAAGTATTCGCTATGCTGCAATGAAAAAAAATATTGATCAATTGATTAATGATGCGAAGATGGGCACCCATTATGAGGCTGAAATCAAACCGTTTAATTATGGTAACGATTACTACATGATCGTAAAAGAAATTTTCAAAGATGTTCGTTTGGTGGGAACTCCTCCTAATTCGATTGGAAAGTTTGGCGGAGATACGGATAATTGGGTATGGCCTCGACATACAGGTGATTTTTCTGTTTTTCGAATTTATGCGGGGAAAGACAACAAACCGGCAGAATATTCTCTAGACAATATTCCTTATACTCCTCTTCATTTTTTACCAATATCTTTTGTTGATAGAAAAATAGGAGATTTCACAATGGTTTATGGCTTTCCAGGAACAACAGAACAGCATTTAGTTTCGGCTCAAATTAAATATATAATTGAAAAGGAACGTCCAGCAAGAATTTTAATGCGCGAAAAATCGTTGTCTGTCATAAATGCTGCAATGCGAGCTTCAGATGAAGTGCGAATAAAATACTCGGCCAAACAAGCAAGTATTGCGAATTCATACAAAAAGTGGATTGGACAAATTGGCGGGTTAAAAGAATTGGACGCGGTCGCGGTGAAGAAACAATACGAGAAAAAATATTTCTATATGGCTAATTCTAAGCCTGAATGGAAAAGTAAATATGGTGCTATCATAGAATCAATGAATCTGTTAGTGGAACAAAATAGTACGTATGATTTTCAATATCAAATGGGAGTTGAATACTTGTTTGTTGGGCCAGAGTTCTTTGACTTAACAGAAGCAGTAAATGATGTTTTGCTTAACTATCAGAAATATGCAGACTCAAAGGAATTGGATGGTAAAATCGATAATTTGATCAAAGGGGCAGAATCTTTTTTCAAAAATTATGATGTCACTGTTGATAAAGGAATATTTGAGTTATTGACGGATGAATATATGAAACAAACAAAAGAAGTTGGTGCATCCCCTGAAAATTATTCTTCGAAAGATTTAGCGAATCTAATTTTCACCACTTCTATTTTTACAAACAAAGAGCGTTATATTGCTTTTTTGAAATCAATCAATGGAGAGTCGACGACTGTGGCTATGAAAGACATTGGATTTTCACATTGGAAAACTATTTTCTCTAATTTTCAAGAGAATGTAATACCTAAAGCAAGATCTTTTAATTCAAAAATGACTGAATTGCTAAAAGTGTATGTCGAAGGTAAATATACAATGTTTCCAAATGTGAAGCATTGGTCAGACGCTAATAGCACGTTAAGATTGACCTATGGTAAGTTAGAAGGATCTGCGCCAACGGATGGAATGGTTTATTTAGAACATACAACAACGGACGGAATACTTCAAAAATACAATACGGGAAATCCCGATTTTGATTTGTTACCAGGTTTATTGGATAAGTACAACAAAAAGGACTTTGGAGAATATGCGCAAGATGGTGAGTTGTGGGTTTGTTTTACGGGTTCTAATCATACCACAGGTGGTAATTCGGGTTCTCCAGTATTAGATAAAAATGGACATTTAATGGGGCTTAATTTTGACAGAAGTTGGGAAAGTACCATGAGTGATTACATGTTTGACCCTTCTCGCTGTCGCAATATTGTGGTCGATATTCACTACGTTCTCTGGGTAATGGATAAATATGCAGGCGCAAAACATTTGGTGGATGAAATGAAGCTAATGAAGGAGAAAAAGTTTCTGTTTTTTAAAAGGAGCAAAGAATTTAAAATTCATTAGAATTTTTTAGTTTTTGCTTTCTTGAAGCTTGAGTAAATATTCCTGTTCTTTCTGTCCTTTTGTTGCAAATAATTCGTTTTATGCTTCTAAAACAGTTAAATCCATAATCGTAGAATAACCAGATCTCGAAATAATTTTTTCAGCTTGTAGAATGATAGAATCAGTCAGTTTCCAATCGCTTGAAGGGAATATTTCTATTTGCATAGAGTGAGATTTGGTCGGATAATTTTGGGGAACAATAAAAACGGTTTTTTCTGATCTTTTAGTTGCTAATTCAAATTGTTGTTTAAAAAATTGTTTTGCATGGGGTTCGGGCCCGCTAACAATTATTACCAATGGGAGCACTTTTTCTGTTTTCTCATAGAGCGAAAAACGCGAGTAACAGCCAATATATTCTGCGTTTTTGAAATTGTTATTAGTACTTAATTTTCCTGCAAATTTTGAATCTGGAGTATCTAGTATCCAAAGGGAACTAAATGAACTCATTAGTTTTTTGTGGAATTTGTCTATTAATTTTAAATAGGGGGACACCGGAAGATTGACTTGATGTGTGATGAATATTGAGTTGCATTTTTTAGAAAAAAAGCCATATCGATGATCGGAAATGACTAGTTCTATTTTGTGTTTTTCGACTAACTTTTCAACTTCTTTTTTTTCACGATGGAATCGCTTGTATAACGGAAAGAGTCTAAAAAATAGATCTTTTTCAAAGTTTCCTGACCCAGTAAATCTAAAAGGATACCCTTCCTGTTTTTCGTATAAAAGTGCGGGAAAATAATTTCGAAAAATTTCCTCTTGCTCTTTTGAACAAGCAATTATAACTGTATTTTTTTGCTCTAAAAGTTGATGAATTAGGGCAATGCATCTAGTCACGTGCCCCATTCCCCAATTCAATGGAGAAAGTAAAATCGTCTGATTTTTTATCGCTTCAGGCCGCATTTGGGTCGAGTGACAAATCTATTTCATTGCCACATTTGAAGTGTCCTCTTGGACAAGCTTTGTGACCGTGAAGACCACATGGGCGACAATCCAAGTTGTCAACTTCTCGCACGATTTTATCATCAGAGAGTGGACCAAAACCAAAACAGGTTACTGTTGAACAGAAGAAAGCAGTGACAGGCGCATTCATTGCAGAGGCAATGTGTAAAGGACCCGAATCATTGACAAAATTTCGTTTTGCTTTAGACATCAATGCTGCGGATTCTAATAAATTCAGTTGACCTGCTAAATTAATACTGGTTTTTGCGGTGGTTTGGGAAATAATTTCTTCACAAAATAGGTGATCTCCTTTTCCTCCGAGGATATAGACTGTCCCCAGTTGATTATAATGGTCAATCAATTCAACCCATTTTTCTTTTGGCAATTGTTTTGTAAACCATACGGATGCAGGCGCCATACAATAAAATGGTTCTTGTATTATTTGCGTTACAATACTAAAATCTTCTTCTGATGGGAAAAGTTCTGGACGACGGATAGTTACAGCGCCAAATTCAGCAATAATAGAAAGATTTCTTTCCACCTCATGCTGACCATTTCCAATTAAATGGTCGAATTTTTTTGTAAAAAGGAATGAAAATGGATTTTTCTTGAAACCATATTTTTTTTTTGCACCTGAAAAGGCGGTTATAATTCCCGAACTACCAAATCTGTGAAGATTAATTGCAAGGTCATATTTTTCTTTTTTAAACTGTTTTATTAGCCGAAAAATGGATTTGTATTTACCTTCTGTTTTATCTAAAATGAAAACTTTTCTGAGTTGTGGATTGTTTGCCAATAAACTTTCATTTCCTTTTCGCACTAAAACATCAATTTCCGCTCCAGGAAAAATACGTTTTAATTCAGAAATAACAGGAGTTGCTAATATAACATCGCCTAAAAATGCTGTTTGTATGATTACAATTTTTTTCACATTGTAAAAATAGCGATTTTAATTTTCACTGCTGAATGTTTACCACTGAATTTGGGGAATTCTCACATTCAATCAATATCATTTTTCATTTTAGGAGATTGACGTGCCCTCGCTTGATAATTTCAGTACCTTCTCCATTTTTAAGTGATAAAATATAGAGATACGTGCCTGGACAGGCCATTTTACCCGTTGAATTAATCATTCCTGCCCAGCCTTCAATTGAATTTGTAGAAGAAAAAATAGCATGTTCCCAACGGTCAAAAATGGTTAAATTATAACTTGTATAATCATAAAATGACACGATTGGTAAAAATGTTTGATTAGTAGCGTCGCCGTTTGGAGTAAAAGAATTGGGTATGTAAATCAGTGGTTGAAGAATGGGGCAAACTTCATTTGACTGACTATTTTCATTAAATCCATACAGGTTTGTTCCTTCAATAGCCCGAACGTAATAGCAGGTTTTTGCAATGGTGTCTTCATCCGGCAGGATATCTTCATAATAAAATTGATCATTCGATAAATAGGCAAGGGGATAAGGGCTGAAATACCCGTCAAATCCTCTGTAGACATTGTATCCTAAAATGGGACCATTGAATACCGAGTATTTCGACCAGTTTAAATAGTTAATTCTTTGATCGTCAAATGTTTTTACCGTGAGTAAAATGGTTGATGCCGTATTAGAAATGGCTCCATCGTTTCCACAACTATCAATAACAACTACTCTGTAGGTGTAGGAATATTTGTCTACAAAAACAAGCGAATCAATAAAAGTATTGTTGGCTGAATTTACAGCCATTTTTCCAATTTCTTCAAAAATATTCTTGGCATTCAATCGTTGAAAAGAAATAAATTTCACCCCTCCAACTACGTCAATTAAATGGCGTAATTCAATTTTATTTGCGTTCACAGTAGCCACTTGTAAATAATGTATAGAAGGTTGTGATGGTGCAATAATCGTCAGGCAAAAACGATTGGAAAACGATTCTACTCCATCGTCAGCAACTGCTTTGATTGCAAAGCAATAGTTTTGCAATGGACTTCCAGGAATTGCATATGTTAAAGCACTTGTTGATCCAAATTTTTGCCAAGGTAAACCAACGATATGACCCCAAACTTCATAGGTTGATAAATTATCCCAACCAAGATAGGGAGTCCAGTTCAATTGAACCATATTATCACATATTCCCACAACGCCTCGCAGATAAACAGTCGTGTGAGGATTTGCTTTCGCCGACGTTTGGTAGGAAGGAATTAATGATGATGTTAAGCACGAATCAAAGGCTGCAATTGAATAAGTCAAAGGGCCGCCACTCACATCTGTATTGTAGGTATAACTGGTGTTTTCTACTCCCCAAACGGTGTCTATTTCAGTTGGAAACCCATTGACATCGATCGAATAAATAATGTATCCGTAGGTGTCTGATTGCCCATTTTGATTCCAAGCCACCGTCACATTCCCTGTTAACGTATCAATTGTAACCCATGAAATTGTTGGGATATCAGGCGTTAATTTGTCCGTAAAATTATCACCACACGTATTAGAAATAAAATCACAAGGAAGAGCAGAAACGATTATCTTATAACTCAGAAATGCGTCACAGATGTCAATGGTATCCTTATAAAAGCGTATTGCAAAAGGAACGCTATCTCTCATTGTCCAAGTACCTGCAGGATATTCTCTATAGATTTTAGTATATGCATTCATCGAAGATAAAGGAACTGGAGACGGATTATTCCACGTTAAGTTAGCGGTGCCATCGGAAGGATTATTTAAGTTTAAATGAATATTCTCAAGTGTATCGCTATATGTTTGCGTTAAACCACCTGTGCCAGAAATAGCAACAATGTAATAATCATTGATCAAGCTCAATCCTATTTCAGAAAAAGTGGTAGTATTGATTGCTGTAATTGTTCCTAATAAACCATTTTCAATGGAGTAAATTTGATATTCAACGAAATCACCTGCAACATCATTGAATGGCGTCCAAGTAATGGTTGTGTTATTGAGCACATCCGTTTGAATACAATTGATGGTAAAACCGATTGACTTTTCTTGCGTTTCTGGAGAGGAATGATAGGAAATAGAATCAGGCGAAAATAAGAAGTGAGAAGTAGATTTATTGATCAGTTGCCCTGCTTGCAAATGAAAAGCAAATAAGGATAGAAAAGCGGAATATATAATTAAATGAAGGTACTCTTTATTTTTCATATTGAATTAAACGCTCAACTGTTAACTTTAGTACAAATATAGTGAAGCAGTTTCTTAATCTGGGTTTTATGTTTTTTTAATTTTATCCAAATATGAAATTATTTTGACTAGTAAAATATCTCCTCCCGCATAAAAAAAGATAGCTCCCATCGGAGGATTTGCAGTTGGAATGAGGCTAAATGTTTTAGTTGCCCAGGTCCAACATTTGAAATATGTCCCGACTAATTCAATAAATAGTACGCAAAGAGCGATAAAGCAGTATAGATTTTGCCATTTTTTTCGCTTCAAAATAACGAAGAATAAGGCGCCAAAAATCAGCGAAAAAACATCGTTTAAAAAATATCCTACCGCTGCAAAGAGAAGGATAAAAAAAGTGATAAATATAGTACGTAATCTTTTTTCATGCTTGATTGCCCAATTCATGCGGGCGAAAACGTATCCTGAAGCATAAACAATTGCGTGTCCAAAAGGAACATAGAGCGGGATCATTTCTGCTCGATATTGGTACATTCCTAGCAAAGTGCAAAAAATGATTTCTCCAATATAAGAAAGTAAAACCATCAACAGCATCAATTTTTTCAATGTGCTATCAGAAACAGAGAAAAATAATGAAAAGTAGACAATGGCTAAAACATTTGTGATTTGTCTGCCATCAAAAACGTGTGAAAGAAACGAAACAGAGTCTATTCCGAGGGCAATAAACGTAAAAAGGGTAAAGAAGAAAGCGTAAAATAATTGTTTCTTTTGATGATAATTTGCATCATTTAGAAGAAAAATATTTTTTCTCATTTCACCTTTTTGTGATTAACCTGCAGAAACGATTGTCATTTCATCCCAAACAAGATGTTTAATAGCCAATTCTTGAATTCTTTCTGGCGTGATGGCATGAAGATCTTTTATCGCTTGATTGTAGAAATCAAAATCCAAGCCTTGCGCTTCGGCACTTAAATATAAATCCATCATTGAATACGGTCCATCCGCACTTTTTAGAAGTTGACCCAATAAATAATTTTTTATCAAATCTAGTTCTTCTTGCGGAACCAATTCTGTTTTTAATTTGTCGATTTCGAACTGAATTTCAGTTAAAGTTTCCTCTTTTACTTCGTTCCCAACTTCAGTGGCAATCATGAAATATCCGATATGATTATACTCAGCCACCATGGATCCAATTCCGTAGGTATATCCTTTTTCTTCGCGAATATTTGACATTAATCTACTTCCAAAATAATCACCAAGAATCGTATTTAGAACCATGAAATCATTAAAGTCTTCATGTGTTTTATTGAATAATATTTTCCCTATTCGGATGGCTGTTTGAACAGCATTTTCTTTGGTGATATGAATTTGTCCCGGTAGATTTTGTATGCTTTTTTCAAATTCGCAGCTTCCTTTTTTGACCCATTTACCCAAGGTGTCAATTATTTCATCTACGGAATCTTGTTCAATATTTCCCACGACAACTACTTTGGTTAATCCATTTTGATAGTGTTCTTGAAAGAATTTTTTCAACTCGGAAATAGATACATTATCGTAATAATCTTCCGTTGCGATTGAGGAATATTTTTCTGACGAATGGAATAAGCGCTGTTGAAAAGCTCTTTGAGCCAAATAACTTACTTTCTCCATGTTCATCAAGAAGGATTGTTTTTTGTCCGCTAATAGTTCATTAACTTCTCTTTCATGAAAAGATACATTGTCAATTGCATTTGTTAAAACATGAACAATGGGAAGTATATTTTCGCGCAGACAATACATGGTAACAACAGAAGTCTCGGAAGAAATACCACTTTCCATGAAACCTCCTAAAGCATCAATTTCATTGTTAATTTCAGTTGAATTTTTTTCATCCGTTCCAGAAAGTAATAAACTACTCACAAAAGTGGGAATTCCTTTTTTGCCTCTTGTATTTCCTGCGTCAAAGTATAGCTCAATTCTAGCTGTTTCATTTGGAACATCTTTCATGAAAAATAATTTCACTTCTGAGGTGATGTCGTAAATAGTTGGGTTGACAAAATCAATTTTATCAACTGCTTTTAACTCGGGTTGTATCTTTCTATTTAGCATCTTGTGTCGCTTTAACTTTTAATAAAGTGCAATTTGTTTTCACTAAAATACACTTTGCCATTTCAAGTATATGTTCGGATTTTACGGATTGGTAAATTTCTTTTTCCTCATTTATTCCATTCGCATCTCCTAATAATTCGAAAGTACAAAGATTCATTGCTCTGTTCAGTAAACCTTGTTCCGAAAATTCTCTTTCTGTTCTAATTTTAATCATCAACCTAGCTAATTCTTCTTCAGGCATTTGATTCTTTTTTAGCTCATCAATGACTTCCCAAAGCGCATTATCTAGCTCTTCAAATGTTCTTCCATTGTTTAATTTTCCTGAAACAACCAAAAGACCATGGTCGATTGATCCTGTAATATACGCTCCAATACTCGACACAATTTGTTTTTCTTTTTTCAATGAAATATATAAACGGGACGATTTTTCTCTACCTAAAGCATCAGAAAGAATATCCGTAATATAATAAGCAGGATCGCGACGTTCAGGCATTTTGAAAGCATAATAAAAAGCATCGGTAGGAACATTTCGTTCTATCGTTTTTTCTTTGAATTTCTTTTGTGCAGGTTCAAGCGGTAATATTCTAGCAGGTTTTTTTCCTGAAGGAATGTTCCCGTACCATTTTTGAACAAGGGATTTGACATCTTCTAATTCAAAATTTCCAGCAATACATAGAATCGCATTGGAAGGGTTGTAATGTTTTTGAAAGAAGTCCTTTACATCCTCCATCGTGGCTTCTTCGATATGACTGATTTCCTTGCCTATGGTTGCCCATTTGTAGGGATGAACCTCGTAGGCTAATGGTCGCAATTCTAACCAAACATCACCATACGGTTGATTTAAATAGCGTTGTTTGAATTCTTCAATGACAACATTTCTTTGTACCTCTAAACTTTTTGGTGTAAACCCTAATGAAAGCATTCTATCACTTTCGAGCCAAAGAGCCGTTTCTATATTATAATTAGGAAGTACGTTGTAATAATTAGTTATGTCATTGGATGTAAAGGCATTACTTTCTCCTCCGGCGTTTTGAAGAGGAGCATCAAAGTCAGGAATATTGACTGAACCACCAAACATGAGGTGTTCGAATAGGTGTGCAAAACCAGTTTTATCTTCCGATTCATCTCTTGCCCCGACATCAAATAAAGTATTTACAACTGCCATCGGTGTTGTCACATCTTTATGAAAAATGACTGTTAATCCATTATCTAATTTAAATCGTTCAAATTCAATCATTCGAATATGTATTTAGGAGAATTTTGTTCGTTTTTGGCGAAGTTAAACTCAGATATTATTTCTTTTACTATTTCTGCAGCCGGTTTTATTTCATGAATTAGTCCTGAAATTTGACCAATTTCAAGTTCACCCTCCGTTAAATCACCCTCAAACATGCCTTTTTTTGCTCTTCCTCTGCCTAATAATTCTAGAAGTTCTGCTTCAGTCGCACAATTTTTATACGCCTCTTGAAGTTTCTGAAAAAATGGATTTTTGATGAGTCGAACAGGTGTTAATTCTTTTAATGTCAACAAGGTGTCGCCTTCATTCGAATCACAGACAATTTTTTTGAAATTTGCATGCGCGCTGGATTCAGGCGTAGCAACAAATCGACTTCCAATTTGAACAGCATCTGCACCTAAAACCATTGCTGCTAGCATCCCACGTCCTGTGCCGATTCCTCCTGCAGCAATTAATGGAATTTTAACTTGCTCGGCTACCATTGGAATTAAGCACAAAGTGGTGGTCTCATCTCTTCCGTTATGTCCGCCCGCTTCAAATCCTTCAGCAACAACGGCATCCACTCCGGCTTCCTCTGCTTTTTTAGCAAATTTCACACTTGAAACAACGTGAACAACAATAATTCCGTGAGATTTTAGAAGGGAAGTATATGTTTTTGGATTACCAGCCGAAGTGAAAACGATTGGAACCTTGTGTTTGATTATTAAATCGATGTGGTCTTGAATATTGGGATAGAGCATGGGCACATTAACAGCAAAAGGCTTGTTGGTAGCTTCCTTGCATTTAATCAAATGTTCTTCTAAGATTGCTGGATACATAGATCCTGAACCAATAATTCCCAGTCCGCCTGCATTTGAAACGGCAGAAGCTAATTTCCAGCCAGAACACCAGATCATACCTGCTTGAATAATTGGAAATTGTATATTAAAAAGAGAAGTAATTCTATTTGTCATACTGTTTTATTGATAACTACGAAAGTAAGTTTTTTGAAGGGATATTTAAGAAAAATAATATGTTTTTGTGAACTTACTTATGTGAATGAGAAAATATAAAAAATAATAGGGTTATCCATTTAAATCGCAAAGAAAATAAGCATGTATGTATTTTTGAAAATATCTTCTTCAAAAAATTCGGATTGTCTATATTCATATCCATTTGACCATTTATTATTAACACAGATTCTCAGGTTAATACTATGAAAAATTAATTAAAATCTTTCATATATGAAGTATCTGTTAGTGAAAATAGAAAGGCTTTAAGATTTTTTATTTGTTTTTCACTTAGCTTAAAAGGTGTGATTATGGGATTTGAAAACGTATTGTCTTTGCCCCCTTTTGAATAGTGGCGAATAACCTCCTCAATATTTTGATAACTTCCGTTATGCATATAGGGAAATGTTAATTCCACGTTTCTCAATGAAGGAATTTTAAAATTACCAATATCATTTGAATCATTAGTCACTCTATATCTTCCTTTATCTTTATTGATATCCTGATACACCCCATTTTTATCGGGTAAAAAAGTGGTAAAAAAAGGTGCTGGGTGACATTTTGTGCAATACAATTTTTTAGAAAATATTTTCCATCCTTCTTTTTCCGATTCCGATAATTTCTCTTTTTTATTCTGATAATAGTATTGATCAAACCTAGAATTATTGGAAAGTAATGAGCGTTCAAAGGCAGCAATACTTCTTGTTAAAACCCAAGGATCAAAATCTCGATTAAAAATACTTTTAGCAGCTAGCCGATATTCATCAATTGCTTGGAGTCTTTTCATTAATTCAATCATATCCATGCCCATTTCAACGTGCTCTTGAATAGGTACAATTACTTGCATTTCTAGGGTTGGTAAATAGGCGTCAAATAAAACTGTTTTTAAATAGGCTGAGTTCAATATTGATGGTGAATTGCGATCTGTAATTCGTCCCATTATCCCATTACTTACTTTTTTTTGATCCGAAAAAGCTAATTTGGGAATGTGGCAAGAAGAACAAGAAACCGTTTCATTCAATGATAGTCTTTTGTCGAAAAATAATTTTCTACCTAAAGCTATTTTATCCGCAGACATTTCGTTGTCAGAAGGGAAAGGAATTTTTTCAGTATAAAATCCATTTGCTTCTTTTAATGAATTACATTTAAACAAAGAGAAA
This sequence comes from Chryseobacterium gleum, assembly GCA_945888595.1. GTDB lineage: Bacteria > Bacteroidota > Bacteroidia > Flavobacteriales_D > Crocinitomicaceae > CAIUKX01. The sequence goes on from CAMDAO010000045.1 coordinate 16,200, forward strand.
GATATTACTGCAAAAATCCCTAAAAAAAGATAATATCGAATTCTTGAATTCATTGATTATTTAACGATTCTCAATTGATTCAATTTATCTCCAGTTGAGGAGTATGCTGTAAAAATGTAAACTCCATTTGAAATATTTGAAAAAGTAACTTCGCCATGTTTGTTTTCCATTTTAGACGTTTCAATTAATTTTCCATTACTATCAACAAGCGAGAAAGATGATGCGTTAGTAAGTTCAGCCCAACTTACTTTTACACTATTTTCTGAATTAAAGGATGTCAATACTCCTTTTAAAATATCATTTGTTTCAATAGCAGCATTTGACGGAGATTGGAAAACAGTTCTATTTTCAACATTATTCATCACATTCGTATTAATACCAGAACTTCCATGAATTATCCCTACTGAGCCTGGATCATTCCCAAAAATCCATTCATCTAGATTACAATATATATAAATATCTAAGGTACTTACACTTGTTTGAGTTGCTACTGTAGGCAATAGGACATTCTGATAATTCATATCTCCTAAATTATGTAATTGAAAAGAAGCGTTTGGAACCCCATCACTATTACTATCCCCCTTTCCGTCTACAATCATATGAGCATATCCTGCTGTCCATCCCCATTGCATAGAAGGTGATTGAAAACTTAATGGATGTTCTAATGGATATTTCGAAATATCTAAATGATTTAATTCGTAGGGTACTCCTACCCCAAAATTCACTTGGGATATAGTCGAGATATTTAAAACCCCTAAATCCAATCTGTTTAAATCCATTTTTATAAGAAAAACGGTATCCGACAAATCCATGTCCAAACCACCATCATAGATCAAATGAAGATTTGATATGTAATAATTAAAGAAATCAATGGACATTTCAACACCTGCTAAATCTTGAACAGTCGCACCTGCAACTAAAGTATTTCCAGCAACTTTGGGGATAAAATGCACATAAACATGCTGTTGTGCGTTAGCCGCATTTCCAAATAAAACTATGAATAGGCAACAGTAAATGTATTTTTTCATAAGTGTTGTTTTACAATTTACTTGCAATATACAAAATTGCACTCGATTGTAAACGATATCGTTTGATCAAATTATTCCTAAACTTGGATTGCTGAACAAATTCATCCACATGAAAACCTGCTTTTCTCAGCCAATCGGGATAATCTTTACCAAATAATCGTT
>CAMDAO010000046.1 GCA_945888595.1 Chryseobacterium gleum
TATACCTCTATTTTTTTCTATTAAATGGACACTTTCATTAATATGCCCAATCCCTCTCTGACTCAAAATATCAAATTTTTCAAAACCAATCGCTTCTGCAACATGCATATTTATTTGTGCTGTTGGAAATCCTTTCGGGGGCATTTCAAGTACCATAAAATTGGTGATTGGCTCTTCTGAAATGAGGATTCCGCAGGAATGCATACTTCTTTGGTTGGGATATTTTTCTAACATTAACCCGTATTCGTGTACTAATTTTATGACCTTATTTTTATCGTGTGAAGACTTTGACGATCTTGTTAAAACATCTAATTCTTCCTTTGGCAAACCAAACACCTTACCGAGTTCTCGAATGATTGAACGGTATTTAAACTCGACTGTTGTTCCTGTAAACGCAACATGATTAGCGCCATAACGAGTGAAAATATATTCCAAAATGGTATCTCGATCGGTCCAACTCCAATCGATATCGAAATCGGGAGGACTCGATCTATCTGGGTTTAAAAAGCGCTCAAAATAGAGATCCAATTCAATAGGGCAAATATTTGTAATGCCTAAACAGTAACTGACAATACTGTTCGCTCCGCTTCCTCTTCCAATGTGCAAAAAACCTTGTCTAAAGCTGAATTGAATAATATCCCAAGTAATTAAAAAATAGGTGGCAAATTTTAAATTATCTATAACAGCTAATTCCTTTTCAATCCTTTTTTGAGCAGCTAAATTATTTTCCCCATATCTTTTGGTTAAACCTTCGTACGACAGCTTTCGTAGTAGTTCTCTATCCTGCTGCTCATTTTCAGTAAAATACTTTTTATTTCTTGAAATTTTGAAATCAAATTCAAACGTACATGCATCAAAAATGGCTTTCGTATTTTCTAGTAGGGCAGGAAAATTTTTGTACGATTCAACACTTTCTTCCTGCGTCACCATTTTTTCATTTTCATCGCAAAAATCGTTCTTTTTGAGCATAGTGAGAAGAATATTCAAATCAACAGCTCTAAGTATTTTATGTAAATTAAATTCCTTTTCATCTCGAATTGTCACAGATTGTAAAACGACCATCTTATAGATTAAATCATGCCATTTTGGTTGAATTAATTGAGTTAAGTCACTTTTTCGAATTCCTATAAATTCGAATTCACGTAGTTTTTTTGGAGCTGTATCTAACGTGTAAATAACAAACACATTTTTAAATTCTGGAGCGCACGAAGGAACTTTTTCCTTGGCCAAATTGTAAAAAGATAAATACGTGCATATTTCTGCAAATCCATCCGTATTTTTTGCTAAAGCGATATATAGAAGCTTTTGATCGGATCGAAACTCTATACCTGCAAGTGGTTTAATACCGTTTTCTAAACAACATTTTACAAAGTCAAAAACGCCAGCGCTTGCATTTATGTCTGTCAGCGCCATTTGGGTCACCCCATTTTCTTTTGCTAACTGAATCAATCCCGTTATGGGAATAGTACCGTACCGTAAACTGTGATAAGAATGACAATTGAGATACATTATAAGAAGTTTTTATCAGAATTCATTCCTATACAACGTTTTATCGCATCTTCTCCAAATCGTAGTTTCATCTTATCGATAGCCTGATAGAGAGAAATTAATTCCGTTGTATCTTCAAATAAATTGATTTGATAATTCCCACGAACTAATCCCGTAAATTTTAGCCCAATCAAACGTAAGCGCATTCTTCTTTGATACAAATTCTCAAACAAAGAATATACTTTTTCAATCAATACATGATCACAGGAGGTGTAGGCGATTTTACATTGTTTGGTCTCTGTGTCAAAATTACTATACCGTATTTTCACAACGATAACAGAAGTCAACCATTGTTCTTTTCTCAATTGAAACCCCAATTTTTCGACCATTCGCACAAATATACCTCGCAGTTTAGGGACATCAATTGTATCTTGATCAAACGTATGTTCTGTAGAAATAGATTTCCGTTCGGAATAAGGTTCTACAGGTTTCTCATCAATTCCATTGGCTTTTTGCCATAACTCTTTCCCGTTTTTACCCAGTAATTTTTGCAGTATTTCAACAGGCATTTCAGAAAGAGTTTCAATTTTTCTAATCCCAATTCTTGATAACAATTGAAAGGTATTATCCCCCAACATAGGAATTTTTTTGATGGATAAAGGATTCAGGAACGATTTTACCATCGGTCTATTTACTTCTATTTTTCCAACGGGTTTCCCTTCTCCAGTAGCAATTTTCGACACTGTTTTATTTACCGATAATCCAAAACTAATAGGTAAACCCGTTTCATGAATCACTTTCTGAGATAATTCGGTCGTCCATTTATAACAACCAAAAAAACGATCCATGCCTGAAATATCCATATAAAATTCATCGATACTCGCTTTTTCCATAACCGGTGAACTTTCTTGTATAATCTGAGTCACTAAATTGGATTGTTTGGAATATAATTCCATATCTCCTTTTACAATCCTTGCTTGTGGACATAGTCGAAGAGCCATTTTGATCGGCATAGCAGAACGCACCCCAAATACGCGCGCTTCATACGAACAAGAAGCAACAACACCTCTGTCGCCACCCCCAATAATTAATGGAATACCATTCAGCTGTGAGTTTAAAAGTCGCTCACAAGAAACAAAGAAAGTATCCAAATCCATGTGCACTATAGTTCTATTCATTTGACCGAAAATTTATCTGAAAAAATAAGAGAAATAATTTCTACTACAATTTTACACCTATTTATAGCAATTATATGTATATTTGTTGCTATAAATTATAGCAAATGTCAATATTATCAGATAACATAAGGTATTTAAGAGCGCAACGTAATTTGTCTCAACAAAAACTTTCCGATGAATTAATCATCTCTAGAGCTCGTTTATCCTCTTATGAGGAAGCAAGATCTGAACCGCCATTAGAGATTATGAAGCGGATTTCTTCCTGTTTTCATGTCAGTATTGATTTACTAATCAGTGTGAATGTCACGAAAATATCACTTGATAAATTGCTAAAAATGGAAGATAACAGAATTCTTTTACCCATTACAGTTGATAAGCAAGGCAAGGATAATATTGAAATAATTCCTTTAAAAGCGAAAGCTGGTTATTTGAATGGCTATGGAGATCCGGAGTTTATTGAGCAATTAAAGCACATGTACTTACCGTTTCTTTCCAAAGGTAAATACCGCGCTTTTCCAATCGAAGGAGATTCGATGCCTCCCCATAAAAAGGGGACTTTTATCGTGGCACATTATGTGGAAAATCTAATGGAAATAAAAGACGGAAAAACATATATTATCTTGAGTCAGAATGAAGGAATTGTGTACAAACGAATGTTTAGAAAAAATAAAAAAGGGAATATTTTCATTTTACACTCCGATAATTCCTTTTATAAACCCTATGAAATCAAAGCTTCTGAGATACTCGAAATTTGGGAATTTGAGTGTAGCTTTTGTACAACTGAATATTCACCAGATGATTTAGGCGTTGAAAATGTACAAGAAATGTTTCGTAATTTACGGTATGATCTAGAGAAAATAAAGACGCAATTACAAAGGAAATAAAAAATTCATTGCACTCATCTCAATCAACCAACTCCCTTTTTTGGATTTATGAAACTATATGCTTTCAAAAACGCGATTTTTACCTTATTTTTACCCTTAGATTAAAATATAAAAATGAAGAGAATAAAAATTGCTGATGTTTTTGCTCAACCTGCCTTAGGTAAAGAGCTGATTGTTAAAGGATGGGTGCGTGGTTTTCGGAATGATCGCTTTATTCAACTGAACGATGGTTCAACGATTAAAACATTACAAGCGGTTGTTGAAGCTGAAAATTTTGAGGAGGCGTTATTAAAAAAAATAACAACAGGCGCTGCAGTTGGCTTAAAAGGAATATTGGTTGAATCGCAAGGTGCTGGACAAGCCGTTGAATTACAGGTTACTGAAATTGAAATTATTGGTGAAGCAAATCCAGATGATATTCAGAAAACAGTGATGCAACCTAAAAAACATAGCTTAGATTACCTACGGGAACAAGCACATTTACGTTTCAGAACAAATGTTTTCGGAGCGGTTTTTAGAATTCGTCACCATGTGGCATTTGCAATTCATAAATTCTTCAATGACAAAGGATTTTTCTATTTGAATACACCAATTATTACTGGTTCAGATGCTGAAGGAGCTGGAGAAATGTTTAGAGTTACGAATTTAGATGCTTTAAATCCACCTTTGAATGAAGATGGAACTGTAAATTACAAAGAAGACTTTTTTGGAAAAGCTGTAAACTTAACAGTTTCTGGACAATTAGAAGCTGAATTAGCAGCATTAGCTTTAGGTCAAGTATATACATTTGGTCCTACATTTAGAGCTGAAAACTCAAATACTTCTCGCCATTTAGCAGAATTTTGGATGATTGAACCAGAAGTAGCTTTCAATGATTTGAAAGATAATATGGATTTAACGGAAGAATTTTTGAAGTACATCAGCCAATATATTTTAGAAAATTGTGTGGATGATTTACAATTTCTACACGAAAGAGATGCGTCAGAACAAGCGCAAAAACCTCAAAATGAACGTAATGAATTAGGATTAATTCAACGTTTGGAATTTGTTGTAAACAATGATTTTAAACGATTAACGTACACAGAAGCAATTCAGGTATTATTGAATTCGAATCACTATAAAAAGAAAAAATTCAAATACGATGTAGCATGGGGAATCGATTTACAAAGTGAACACGAGCGTTACTTAGTAGAAAAAGAATTCAATTGTCCAGTTATTTTAACGGATTATCCTGCTGAAATTAAAGCATTTTATATGCGACAAAATGACGATGGAAAAACAGTGGCAGCGATGGACGTTCTATTCCCTGGCATTGGAGAAATCGTAGGAGGATCTCAAAGAGAAGAAAGAATGGATATTTTAAAAGAAAAATGTGCTGCTTTCCATATCGATGAAGAGGAACTTTGGTGGTATATGGACACCCGTAAATTCGGAAGTGTTCCACACGCAGGATTCGGATTAGGGTTCGAAAGAATGGTCATGTTTGTTACGGGAATGACAAATATTAGAGATGTGATTCCTTTTCCAAGAACACCGATGAATGCAGAATTTTAATTTAGACAAAAAGATTTAAGACTGCAAGACTCAAGACAGAATGTAATTAAGTCTTAATATCTTTTATCTCACTATCTTGAATCTAATTTTTTTAAAAAATGGCATTAAAACAATATCTAGCGCACAAACTCGAACAGCGATTATCGCCTCAGCAAATTCAATTAATGAAATTGCTGCAAGTTCCGACTATGGAATTGGATCAGAGAATAAAACAAGAATTAGAAGAAAACCCTGCTCTCGAAGAAGGACTCGAAGAAAATGAAGAGGATTTCGAAGAGGATTTCGACACTGATATAGATGATGATTCGGATGATTTTGATATTTCAGATTATTTCGAAGAAGATTCGGCAGATTATAAAACACAAGCGAACAACACCAGTAAAGATGATGAAGAAAGAGTGGTGCCTTTGTCAGGTGAACAATCATTTCAACAAAGTTTAACGGAACAATTACATTTATTAGATTTATCTGACGATCAATTTATGATTGCCGACACAATTATCGGAAACTTGGATGAATCAGGGTATTTGAATAGAGAAATAGAAGCAATTGTGGACGATTTAGCTTTTTCTGCGAACATTACAACGACTGAAAAAGAAGTTGAATTCGTGTTGACATTAGTGCAAGAATTGGATCCCGCTGGAATTGGTGCGCGTAATTTGAGAGAATGTTTACTACTTCAAATCACCCGTATTCATGATGGAGATATCACCCGTTTCACCGCAAAAAAAATTCTGGAGGATCATTTTGAAGAATTTACAAAGAAACATTACGATAAAATTCAAAAGAAATTAGAAATTAGTGATGAAGATTTAAAAGAAGCGATCGATGAAATAATTCGATTAAATCCAAAGCCGGGAGGGTCCATGAAAGAAGCTCCTAAAAATCATCAACAAATTATTCCTGATTTTGTTATTATTGAATTAGAAGGGAAATTAGAATTGACGTTGAACGGAAGAAATGCGCCAGAATTAAAAGTGAGTAGGGATTACGAACATATGCTTCGAACGTATTCTGAAGGTGCAAAAACGTCAAAAGCGGACAAGGAAGCTGTGATGTTCGTAAAGCAAAAATTAGATGGTGCAAAATGGTTTATTGACGCAATAAAACAACGTCAAAATACACTTTTAAGCACGATGCATGCAATTATGATGTATCAATTCGAATATTTTATAACCGGCGATGAAACGAATTTGCGACCGATGATTCTGAAAGATATTGCTGAAATTGTTAATTTGGATATCTCTACTGTTTCGAGGGTTGCCAATAGTAAATATGTTCAAACTGGATTTGGAACATTTGCTTTAAAATATTTTTTCTCCGAATCTTTATCTAATGATGCGGGAGAAGAAGTTTCAACAAGAGAAGTGAAAAAAATATTATCTGAAGCCATTGAAGGAGAAGTAAAGTTTCGCCCATTAACGGATGAAAAATTAACTGAATTGCTAAAAGAAAAGGGATATAATATCGCTAGAAGAACCGTTGCAAAGTATAGAGAACAGCTGAATATCCCCGTTGCTAGATTGCGAAAAGAATTATAATGAGAATTTTCTTTCAAATTGCGACTTGGCTATTTATGCCAATTTTAATGCCAGTTTACGCGTTACTTTTAGTGATGTATACGCCGTCACAACCTTTCAACTTAAGCGAGGAGAATTCATTATTTATCTTTTCAAATCAAAATAAAGTCGCGATATTATCTAATTATATCCTTTTTACAGTGATTGCGCCAATAGCCATGTATAGTATTTTCTTGAAATTAAATATCATTAAAACAATACAATTAGACGATAAAAAAGAAAGAAATATGCCCATGATTCTAATGGCTATATTTTGCTTTTTATTATTTTATACATTCAATTCCATACAAGTTGTTTTACCAAAATATGTTTACGGGTTATGTCTTGCAGGTGGCATAATCATCACTCTTTTTTCAATTTTAAATAGCTATTTTAAGATAAGTTTACATGCTACAGGAGTCGGCATATTAACCGGATTTGTATTTGCCTATATTTCTCAACAACTATTTTTTCAGCTTTGGATACTTATCTTTGTCTTGCTCGTTTCTGGTATTGTACTTTCATCACGATTATACCTCAATAAACATAATTCTATAGAACTAATATCAGGTTATTTCTTAAGTTTCATTATTACTTTTACCATAAATTTATATTACCCTTTTTTAAAATAAGATCAATAATACAATGAAAATATATCAAATTAAACCCGGATTAATTGCAGTACTTGTTCTGGTAGCAACCGCTTGTGGAACTATCAATAAAAAAAATAAAGGAAAAGGAATAAATTTGTTTACTGTGCAACAAGACAGAGATTTAGGAGCAACTGTAGCGCAGGAAATTGACGGAAATCCTCAACAATATCCGCTATTGGATTCAGTGAGATATAAAGAAGTGTATACGTATATTTATAAAGTTAGAAATACTATCCTAAATTCAGGGAAAGTTGACTTTAAAGACGATTTCAAATGGAGAATCCGCATCATTCATGATGATAATACGTTAAATGCTTTTTGTACGCCTGGAGGCTACATCTATATTTACACTGGAATTTTGAAGTTCATGGATTCTGAAGATCAATTAGCAGGAGTGATGGGACATGAAATGGGACATGCAGATATGCGCCATTCGACACGCCAAATGACAACCATGTTTGGGGTTCAAGTAATTCAGCAAATTTTATTAGGAAATCATGCGATGTTACAACAATTAACTTCAGCGATTGTTGGTTTAAAATTTTCAAGAAATCATGAATCTGAAGCAGATCAACGTTCCGTGATGTATTTATGTCCCACTCAATACAACGCAGCTGGTGGAGCTGGTTTTTTTCAAAAAATAGATTCTTTAGGTAGTAATATTCGTCCTCCCGAGTTTTTAAGTACGCATCCGAATCCAAAAGGAAGAATTGAACACTTCTTAAATTCACAAATTACAATGGGTTGCTTGGGTGCGAATCACTATAAAGAGGAATATAAAAAAATGGTATCTTTATTACCCAAATAATAGAATAATTCCTGCAATATGAGAGAAAAACGAACATCCATTAGTGATTTAGCCGCGAGCCTTGGGGTTTCTAAAGCAACAATATCATTTGTTTTGAATGGCAAGGGAGACACCTATCATATTAGTAAAGGAATGCAGGCAAAGATTCATGAAAAAGCAAAAGAGCTAGCTTATGTTCCAAATTACTTTGCAAAAGGTCTTCGTCATGGTAAAACAAATACAATTGGATTATTAGTAGGGGATATTTCAAATGCCTATTACGGTGAATTATGCAAAACAATTCAAGAAGAATTATACAAGAACGGATATAATGTACTCATCGTAAATTCAAATGACAATCCTGAGGGAGAATGTGTTTTATTGAATGAATTGATTCAACGATCCATTGATGGAATGATAATTTCACCTTGCAATTCAATAGATACTTTAATACCAATATTAAGATCAACTCATATTCCATTTGTTTTTACAGATAGAATTGGAGATGAACACGCTGATTTCGTAGGAATTAATAATGCGAAAGAAGCGGAACAATTAATTTCTAAATTTTCTAATAAACCAAAAAAACTAGCGATTTTATCTCAACAGTCCATAGCTATTTCTACGATAAATTCTCGAATTGAAGGTGCTACAAAAGGCTGTATTGATGCAAAAGTTCCTTATGAGGTTGTTAATTTGCCGATTGAACAAATCGAAATAACGAAATGCATAAAAGATCTTTTGGATAATGGTGTAGATTCATTTTTGTCTTTGAATAGTAAAGTGGGACTAAGAACATTGGCCGCTTTAAAAGAATTGAAGATGGAAATCCCACAACAAGTTCGAATTATTTCTTTTGATGATAGCGAGGTATTCTCTTACTTTTCTCCGGCAATTTCAGTTTTATTGCAACCGATTGATTTGATAGGAAAAGAAACCACAGCAAGAATTTTGGAAAGATTATTAAATGCCGAAACCCCCGGAAAACATTTATTGGTAAATTGTACTTTTATAGCAAGAGGCTCACATTAAGAAACTACCTACACTCAGGTTACGATTGCTCTCAAAACAATAATAAAAAACCTGCAAAAGAAGAAAGAAGGATGAACAACCAATCTTTTTTATCAAGTTTTTCTCTAAAAAAATAAATTCCAACGGCTAGGATTATTATTTCAAATAATAATCCAATTAGTATATTCATACTAACAGGAAAAAGTGTTAATGCGAAATTACTGAAAAAACTGCCCGCAGCCACTAGAAATCCCATAAGCAAACAAAGCAATAAACTATTTTTGCTCAGTGTGGGAGGAATTATTCTTTTTTCTCTAAAAATTAGTAATGCTAGACATGAAATAAAAACACACACTTCCAAGATCACACTAAAATTAATCACTCCAAACTTTTTGATTGGGATTAAATAAAAGACAAAAGATATTCCCCAAAAAAGACTAAACACGAGTATTAATAGCACTTCTTTAGAAATTTCAAAATTCCTCAATTTTTCTCGTTGATGCAGAAATAAACCTATAATAATAAGTAGAAGTGAAAAATATTTTGGAACACTTAACACCTCATTATAAAAAATAACAGAAGTAATAAATGAAATTGCAGAAGATATAACAACCAACGGAGCAATAAAACTAAGCCGTCCATTTTGCAGAGCTTCTGTATAAAAATAAAGTCCCCAAAAGCTAAAAAGGCAAAGAGAGATACAAAACAGCCAATCTGCAAAAGTAACACGTGAAAAGTCCAAGTTAAAATATTCTATTTCAGCATATTGAAAATAAGACTTTAGTACTAGAAAGAAAAATAAAGTAGCAATAACGCGGTAGAAAATATAATGATAATTTATTCTATCTTTTAGCAATAACTTTTTCCAAACTATGCCAGAGAAGAGAAAAAATAGGGAAGAAATTATTTTTAATAAGAGTGAGGTGTTAAAATCAAGCATAGTGTTGTACGTGTAATATTTCAAATATAGAAACTTTCAACTGGTATTAAAAGTAATCAGATTATTTTGATCTGTTTTTTGTCTACTAAATTATCTTTCACTGTTAGATAGTAGCATCAAAAGTGAAAAATAATTAATAATCATACTATTGCCATTGGTTATCAGGTTAATACTATTTTCTCTTCTAAAAAAAGAAACCTCGTAATCTGATTACACTTTATTTCTTACATTTGCCTAGTCCTAAAAACAAATATGCCAGCTTCACGATACACTTTAAATACATTTACACTATCTGAATTAAAAAGTGAGCTTACTTTAAAGTTGCGTTTTTCTATAGTAGGGAAGCCCGCTTGTGCTAAGTTGAGCGAGATTTTAGTAAACGAAAGATACGGTTACCTATCAGTTGCTACTCTCTATCGTTTATTTGTAAAATTTGAGGGGATCGCACCCTATCAAAACACTTTAAATATATTAGTGAATTTTATTGGCTATGATTGTTGGCCTGATTTTGTAAAGAAGATTGAATCCAACAACAATAATTATTCAGTTATTCAAAAAAAAGTCGTTCCGAACACGCTAATATATTATTGTATTGAATCTGAAACTACTGAGCCTTTACTTTCTTTTTTTGAAAGCATTGAGGATATGGATCACGAATTTAAAGCTAAAGTTGCTATAGATATCTACGACAGTTTATTAAAAACAAGTAAACCTGAAGATTTTTTTACTAAATTCATAGATAATAAATTTGTGAAAGAATATGTTTTAGAAATAATGTTTGACCCAGCATTTCGAATAAAAAATTATGAACATGCGTATAAATTATATTGCAATGATTTTAAGAAAGCTACTTCAATCGCTTCCATACAAGACTATGTTTTTTCGCAATCTGTTTTATTTCGGCATTATGTTTTATCTGGAAATATAAAAGAAGCATCAAATATAGGGAAGAGAATTTATAGTGAGAATTCCATTACCTCAACTGATTTAGAAAGTATATTTATTTTCCCGAATATTCGATTTAGGGCATATAAAATTTGGTTCTTCCAATTGATTGGACAGCCATCAACTAGCATTGAAGACTACGTTATAGAGTTATTAGACTACTGTAAAAACAAATACGAATCACTGGGTTTTATTGAAAGAAAAATTGTTTTTCATTGTGTTGCAGAAGTTTTTTGTAGTTCAATTGTGGATCTAAAACATCACTTAGCGCTTAAAACTATTTTTAAAGATGAGTTTGGAACCATTCCTAATTTTGTTTTTGATAAATCTCTCAAAAAAGCCTTACCGTATTTTGAAGTAAATGGCTTGCTATATTATCGACCAATATAACACTCCCCCAAGTTCAATATATTGACTTCCATCTTCTTTATCGTAATCATTTAGTAATGTGTACTTTGGAGTAATTTCTTTCAATTTGAAATTTTCAAAGTATAATTACTGCCACTTTTTTAATAAAGAGTAAGTCCAAATGACCCAAGATGAACTTTAATTATTAAATTTTTGTTTATACTATTGTGTAGGTTAACTCGAGATAAATTGCAGTGCTAGAGTACGATATTTTGTTTTTAGGAGATTAGAATGTAAGCAAGAGAAACTTTGGTTTAAAATAATAGGATTTAACCACCAAATCAAGTGCCTTAAGGCTGGCGCATTAAATTTTGTTAAAATCTTACTTATTTAATGCGTCAGTCCTGAAAGTACTCTCCCACGCAAAAATAGGTAGTAAAAATCAGATAAAAATAAATAAGTGGAGTTCAGAACCCACTCTAAAAAACGAGTAATTTTTTTAAAAAAAAGTGGCGACTACGTATAAGTATATGAAAAAAATAATAACTAATGTTGGAGTACTAATCTTTGCCTCAGTAATACTGTATAGCTGCGGAAATTCTGCTGAAAGCGACGCAAAGAAATATGCAGAACTAACGTGTAAATCACAAAATTTAGCTAAAAAAATGATGGAATCGGAAGGAGCAAACATGGCATCTTCTTTAAAGGAAAGTCAGAAATTAATGTTAGAAGTAGCTAATTTTGGTAAAGAAATGGAAGGAAAATACACTTCTGAATCTGATAAGAAAGCATTCGGAGAAGCCTTACTAAAAGAAATGAATAAATGTAAATAATTTCAAAATATAATTAGAGAAAGATACATTTTTAAAATAACCACTATGGAAAAGTCATAGTGGTTATTTTTCTTATTTTAGCCATAATCATTGTAAACTATGCGCTAAAAATGATCAATTGTTGAAAATTACAAAAAAAGCAGGGTGTAATTGGTATGAGTTAAAGCCTTAAAAAAAAAATAGATCCTATTCTTTGCACAAAACCCCACTAAATAAAAAAACCGTAAACAATTAATAATTAACTATTTACGGTTTTTATCTGCGGAGAGTGAGAGATTCGAACTCTCGATACCCTTGCGAGTATACAAACTTTCCAGGCTTGCTCATTCGACCACTCTGACAACTCTCCGAATTGGAGCATGAAATTAGTAATAATTTCGAGAATGAAGGAAGAAATAGTAGGCAAAGATTCAACACGAATAGATAAGATGAATAGATTACCGCAGAATCTGAGGTTATTCTGTCATTTCTCCTTGCAAAGAAATTGCTAATTTACTTTCTACGGCGTCTTTCGATTTCTCTGTTCCCAATAAATACATCATTTTTGCGAGTGCGGCCTCTGTAGTCATATCTTTTCCGGAAATAACACCAATCTTGTCAAAAAATGAACTCGTTTCGTATTTTCCTTGTTGAACACTTCCTGAATTGCATTGCGTAATATTCAAAATGATTCCTCCTTTTTCAATATAGTTGACTATTAATTGGCGGAATTCATCATTACTTGGTGCATTACCTGCTCCAAATGTCTCCATTATAATCCCTTTTACTTGATTAATGTCGAATAAATTTTTGTAGACATTCGCTGAAAAACCAGGGAAAATCTTTAACAAAGCAACATGATTATCAAAATGTGTGAATAAGGTTAATTCTTTTGAAAGAGGGGTAAAAATTCGTTCAAAATTATAATTTATTTCTACTCCAGCAACTGCCAATTCAGGATAATTTGGGGAACTAAATGCTTCAAATTGATTGGCAGAAACTTTCGAACATCGATTGCCACGGTATAAAGAATATTCAAAATAAACCGCTACTTCCTTGATTAAACTTTCCCCTTTTTCATCTTTTGATGCGGCAATTTCAATAGCGGTAATTAAATTCTCTTTTCCGTCGGTACGAATCGTTCCAATTGGAAGTTGAGACCCCGTTAAAATAACTGGTTTAGATAAATTTTGAAGCATAAAACTCAATGCAGAGGCGGTATATGCCATTGTATCTGAACCATGTAACACAACAAAACCATCATAACTACTATAGCTATCATAGATTATCTGTGCTATATCTGCCCAAAAATTTGGATTCATTTCTGAAGAGTCAATGGGCTGCGTAAAACTGACTGTTTCAAGCGTAACTTGCAATCTTTCGAGTTCCGGAATATGCTTATACATATGGTCAAAATCAAAACTAATAAGCTGATCCGACTTTGGGTCTTTCACCATTCCAATGGTTCCTCCAGTATATATGATCAGTAATTTTGGTTTCTCTTTCATTCTATTTTTGTTTTAATTTTTGAGCCACATACGGGACCAAAGAATGGATGAAAATTATCGTTTAAATAATACCAATAGTTTAAGCATTTTCACCTAAATTAAATATTTCTAGTGCATTTCTAGTAGTAATCGCCTCTACTTCTGTTAAAGGAATAGCATAAATTTCCGCTAATCGCTCTGCTATGTGCAATAAATAACTGCTCTCATTTCTTTTTCCTCTAAAAGGTACTGGTGACAGATACGGTGAGTCTGTTTCTAACACTAAATGTTCAATAGAGATCTGCTCTATCACTTTGTCTAACTCTGCTTTTTTATACGTCAAAACTCCTCCAATTCCTAATTTGAAATTTTTGTAGTCTAAGATATGCTGTGCTTGTTTCAAATCACCTGTAAAACAGTGAAATATTCCTGTTAAATTTTCATCCAATTGAGCATCAACAATTTTGAAAATTTCTTCAAAAGCTTCTCTTGCATGAATAACAATAGGAAGTTTCAATTCTTTCGCCCATTTTACTTGCTGAATAAATGCGCGTTCTTGTTCTTTTTGAAATGTCTTATCCCAATACAAATCCATCCCAATTTCCCCCACAGCCACATATGTTGACGAAAATAAATGGTGTTCTATTATTGCTAATTGTTCCTTCCAATCCTCTTTCACGTGCCCCGGGTGAAGTCCCATCATTGCGTAACAATTTTGAGGATATTTCGCGACCAGCGCGTGCATCGCATCAATTGTTTCTATATCGATATTGGGAAGGAATAATTTTTCAACACCGCAAGAAATTGCCTTTCGAACAATTTCATCCCGATCTTCGTTAAAAGATTCAGAAAATAAATGAGTATGTGTATCAATAAACATAGGATGAAAATCTGCCTTAGAGGGCAAAGATAAACATTTTAACGCAACTGAAATACGTTCATTAAACGATAAAATAGATTCCTAATCCTTTATCAAAGTTCCATCTAAAAGATCAGTTGGTGGTTCAATCATATAATATTTATATAATTCTTCCTGCGAATGAAAAGGTTCGTTTTTACGAATTCTTCGATATTTATTTACTTGCTTTTCGTCAATAACGCGCGCTTTATTATTTTCTTTCCACTGAAATTCAAAAATTAAATCCAATTCATCCTGCAAATTTTTCGAGTGAATTGGGCAGCCAACCTCTATTCGTTTGTCTAAATTTCGTTCCATCCAATCAGCACTCGTGATATAATAAATCGGATTTCCATTGTTTCCAAAAATCATAAACCTAGCATGCTCTAAATAGCGATCAACGATACTAATTACTTTAATATTCTCACTTTGATTTTTTATTCCAGGAACTAAGCTACAAACTCCACGGATAATTAATTCAACTTTGACACCTGCATTGCTAGCTTCATATAATTTTCCGATCATACCTTTATCAACGAGATTATTTAATTTTAATCGAATTAATCCTTTTTTCTTTTTTTTAGCAAAAGCAATCTCATTTTCAATTAAAGCAATTATTTTCCTTCTTGTGTTAAAGGGGGAAACCATTAAATGACGAAAAAGTCCTCTTTTAAAGTGATTTTCAATTAAATAAAATACTTTCTTAATTTCTTTCGAAATCGCTAGATCAGCAGTTAAATAACCTATATCTTCATAAATTCTGGAAGATTGCTCATTAAAATTTCCTGTTCCAATGTAGGATATAAAAGATTCTTTCCCTTTTGATTTTCTCGTTATTTGAATTAACTTAGAATGTATTTTCAAGTCGGGCAATCCATATAGGACCTTGATTCCATTTTCCCTCAATTTATTGGACCAATACAAGTTATTTTCTTCATCAAAACGTGCTTGCAACTCCATAACTACGGTCACACTTTTCCCGTTCGTGGCCGCAATCAAAAGCGCATTCATAACTTGTGAATGATAAGCAACTCTATACACATTAATTTTAATGGAAATAACGTTTAGATCAATCGCTGCTTCACGCAATAAATCAACGACATAATCAAATCGCTGATACGGAAAATGAAGCATAATGTCTTTTTCTAACACTACTTTCAGAAGACTTCTTTTATTCTCTAAATCTGGGTGGGCATTTGACGGGCGAGATTCATATAAAAAATCAGGGTGTTCAAAACTTGGGAAAGAAGTAAAATCTTTAAAATTATGGTATTTACCTCCAGGAATAATATTCATTCCCCTTTTTAAATTCAATGATTTAGTTAAATATTCTAAAAGGTCTTTGGGCATTTTTTGATCGTAAACAAAACGGACAGGTTCTCCTTTTTTCCGGTTTTTTATGCTTCTGGTAATTTTTTCAATAAAGGAAACAGCTATATCATCATCTAAATCTAATTCAGCATCTCGCGTGAATTTAAATGTATGCGCTTCGATAGAATCAAAAGTGAAAATGGAGAAAATAGATGGTAAATGAACTCTGATAATATCATCTAAAAGAATGAAATATTTTTTCTGGTCATCATCTTTTAATCGATAAAAACGCGGGAAGAGATGAGGGATTTGAATGAGAGCATACTGCACTTTCGCATCCTCAGAGATGACCATTTTTATAGCCAAATAAATCGCATAATCTTTTAAGCGTGGAAATGGGGTGTTAGAATCTAGAATTATAGGAACAATTTCATGTTTTAATTTAATATTGAAAAATTCATATAATTCTTTCTTCTGGGATTCATTTAAATTTTTCTCATCTAATTGAACAATTCCTTCATTTGAAAGTTCCTCTAATATTTTTTGATATACTTTTTCGAAAACATTCTGTTGCTTGAGGACAATTGATCGAATTTCTACATACAATTCCTTTGGAGTACCCGTAAAACCGTCTACTCTTTTTTCTCCTATCAATATTAAGCGACGAAGATTTGCTACTCGAACACGGAAAAACTCATCCATATTATTAGAATAAATCCCCAAAAAATGTATCCTTTCAACGAGTGGAACATTGCGATCCATTGCTTCTTGCAATACTCTTTCGTTGAAAGATAACCAACTTAATTCTCGATTGAATAATATCATAGCACAAAGATGATGGTAAACATGATAATTTAGTGTTAACCTAAAATTAAATTTATGAGAAATTAACAAAAAGAAATTCAATTCAAAAAAAAAACCATGACTATCGCCATGGTTCAAAAAATATTTCTTTCACTTAAACTTTCATTCCTTTCACAACGCGATCTTTTCGTTTCGTTTTATTCAATTTTTTCAATACCACCATTAAATAAGTACTGCCACTTTCTGCTGTTGCAAAATACGTTTCATTGCCGTACACTATTTCACCTCCTTTATCTTGTTTCCAATCAGCGACTAAATAATATTTTCCTGCAGTTTGTGTTGCGCGTACAGCAAATTTTAATGTTTTACCAACTCCTGTTTCAAAACGAATTAAAACTTCTCCATTCGGACCATAGGTGTCAAAAACACATTTCGTGTGGGATGGAATAATTACTCGATCTTGCTCGCTATTCTTACTTGCTACCAAAGTTCCATCAGAAGATGCTCCTTGAGAGCCAGAGGTTTTACTTTTTATCAGGATAATTGTTTGTGAAGTATAGAATTGAACGATTTTCATGTTTTTCTCATTCAAGTTATAATCTTCTTTTAATTGATTGGTAACAGGCACTTTTGTTCCACAACTAAATAAGAGAAATCCTACGGTAAAAATTACTAAATATTTCATATT
>CAMDAO010000047.1 GCA_945888595.1 Chryseobacterium gleum
ATCCACCGTAAAATTAATTTCAACAAAACAAAGTGGCACAGTTGATGAAATTAGTGGAGAATTGGTCACTGTCCTTTTTGGCTTCATGCGGATGAAAGTAGAGAAAGAAAAGTTAATGTGGGTGAAATAATTCGATAATTATTGAATAATTCGTGTCTTTTCAGTTACACTAATAAAAACGTATCACCCAATCCGAATAATTTGTAATCTATTTTAAATCAAATTCTTAACTAATTCACTTTGTACTAATTCATGAATTCATACAATCCATATCGCTAGGATTGTGCAGATTCATGAATCCAACTTCCAACATTTAGATTCCCAATAGCTTTCCTCGTAATTTTACTTTATTCTTGCATGAAAAAGTAAAATTGTAACACTCATAAAGCTATGAAAAACAGCCTATCATTTCACAAAGTATTAGGAGCGATTATCGCTATCTTATTTTTCAATCATTCATTAAAATCTACTACAATTTATACCGTCGGTGCATCTGGAGCAAGCTATACAACCATAGCAGCCGCTTATGCAGCATGCACAGCAGCAACGGATTATGTTATAGAACTTAAAAGTAATTATGCCTACAGCACTGAAACATCATCTGGAACTAGCACAATAACACTAGGAACCCTTGCTAACAAAAGTGCAGTTAACACCGTGACCATAAGACCTCAAACAGGCGCTCTTTTTACATTCACTGGCAACTGTGCATCTATTTTCACATTGAATGGAGCAGATTGGTTAACAATTGATGGCAGAGCAGGTGGTGTAGGTTCAAGCGCCTTAACAATTATTAATACGAGCGCAGCAAGCGGAGCATATGTTTTTAGTTTTCAAGCAGACGCAACAAATAACACACTTAAATACCTAACTATTCAGGGGTCGGGAACTTCAACTGGTGGTGCAATTGGCTTTGGTTCAGGGGCCGCAACTGGAAATATAAATAATAACATCAGCAACAACGCTATTACTAGGTCAACAAGTGGCACACCTTCCTACGGAATATATTCTTTTGGCTCATCAGCAAGTATTAATAATAGTTCAATAACCGTTTCAAATAATAATTTTTACGATTTAGGACAAGGCGATTGGTGCGGGATTGTTTCGTATTCAGATAGTTGGACAGTGTCAGGTAATAGCTTTTACCAAAGTGCGAATATATCATTAACCACCACAAATTTAGATATGATTTATGTTGGAGCAAATTGCGTAAGTGTTACAATCACTGATAATTACTTTGGAGGAAGATCATCCAATTGCGGGAGTACTGCTTTCACAATTACAACAGGAGCTTACCAATTGAACGCAATAGATTTTAATGCCATTACAGGAAGCGTAAGTATACTTAGAAATACGATTTCTAACATAACGGCAACTTCCACAGGGGCTAATTCAGTCGTTGGCATCTACACCTATGGAACTGCCGCATATACCATAGGATCACTTGGAAATGGCAATACAATTGGAAGTACAGCGACAAATGGCAGCATTACAATAAATGGATCTACTGGAAGCACCGCATTTTCTGCCATACAACATTGGGGAACAAATATCTCTAACACAATATCCTACAATACCATTGCGGGCATTACACAAACACATACCACCGCAGGTACATTCCCCGCCTTTTATGGAATTACAGCAGGACTAAACACACAAGGAAGCATCACTAATAACAGTATTGGATCTAGTTCGGGAGCGATTCAACTAACAGGAACAGGAATTGGAATCAATTATAAAGTAATCTCTTGGGTATCCAATAGTAATTCAACAATCAGCAATAACACATTTCAAAACTTCACTATTAGTAACACATCTTCCACCATTGACAATGCAATAATTTATGTATCAGGCTCCGGAACAAATACAATTTCAACAAATAATATTGGAAGCACGAATGCAAATAACATGACTTTCAGTTTAATAGATAACGTAAATGCAATTCACTGTTATAGCAAAGGAAGTCCAGTAATTAGCGGAAATACAATACAACAGTTCAATCAAACAGGAACGGGAAGCGCAGCAGGGATAACTGGAATAAATATTGAATTTTTAAACGGTCTTTCCACTATTTCTTCCAATACTATTAAAAATTGCACAACTGCAGGCACCGGATCGAGTTCATTTTCAGGTATTTATTTGGAAAGCACTTCTTTGGTAGTTGGAAATAGTGTATCAGGAAATACTATTTCAACGATTACAGCAACAAGCACTGGAGCAGGAACAATTGTAGGGATTTGGGCGTATGATGGAGGAGGAACCTTCCAGAAAAATAAAATTACAGGCATTACATTCAATTCAAGTAATTCATCTGCTAATCTTTTTGGAATGACAATAGATGCTGCAGATAATTTAAATTTTTACAACAATGTTATTTTACTTAATAACGGTTCAGCATCGCCGGTGCTGAGAGGTATTTTAAACAGATCAGGTGCTGCGAAAACCTATTCATTTTATCACAACACAGTAAAAATATTTGGAACCGCAACAAGTGGTTCAAATAACTCAAATGCATTTACGGACATAAATTCAGCAGGAAGTACAATACAAGTTAAGAATAATATTTTTCAAAATACAAGATCAAACAGCGGAGGCACTGGAACACATATTTCGATTCGATTTGCAAGCAATGCACCAACAATAAATTCAGACTATAACTATCTTGAAGCAAGTGGAAATGGCGGAAGTATTGGCGTGTGGAATGGAGCTAATTATGTAACATTTGCATCCTATCGTGCCGCTTCATCGAAGGAGGTAAATTCTAAAAGCACTTCAATTACGATTGCATCATCAGGTCAAGTACCTTTGGGAAATACATCCAATGTCAGCGGCACAGGAACTAATTTATTATCAACCGTTACTGATGATTTTATTGGTTCAACGCGATCAACAACACCCTGGATGGGTGCTTTTGAAAATGTGATCGTACTACCAATTGAAATAATAAATTTTTCAGGTGCAAAAAACGGAAAATCGAATGAATTAAAGTGGACAACACTTTCAGAAATGAATAGTGCTTATTTTACGATTGAGAAGACAGTCGACGGTGAAACTTATTATAAAGTAGGAACAATAGAGGGTGCTGGAAATTCGCTTATCAATAATGAATATTCCCTGACAGATTTTAACGTTGAAAATTCAATTAATTATTATCGATTAAGTCAAACAGATTTTGAAGGGAAATCGAAATATTCTGAATTAATTAGTATTGACAATCGATTAGAAAGCAATTCTAATCGAGAAATCCTATATAAAACAAATATTTTAGGTCAACTAGTAGATGAATACTACTCGGGATTGGTTGTACTTGTTTTTACAGACGGAAGCTCAATGAAGACAATTCAATAATCTACTGTCATCACCTTTTTGCATGCCGATACAGAAAATAGGCAACAATTGAAAAAATTACATTTGGAATCCACACCGCAATATATGCAGGAAAACCGACATTCATTGCTGCTACATTTGTAACTTTCATTGTGAAAATATAAATAAATATTATTCCTAAGCCTAGCGCAATATTGATACCAACACCCCCTCTTTTTCTTCGACTAGAAACCGAAACGCCAATAATTGTTAGGACATACGTTGCAAATGGCAAAGACGTGCGTTCATAAAAAATAATTTCATAATCTGGAATATTGGCCGAGCCTTTTGCTTTTTCAGCTTTAATAAAATTCCTTAACTCTGAATAGGTCATTGTTTCCGCAATATTTTCCCTCTGAGCGATATCCCCTATTTGAAAGTCAAATATCGTATCTTTTTCTTTTCCATTGCGAATAATATCATTTGTATCCCCGACAATTCTTTCATAGTAATCATTCAATTTCCACTTATTTGTACCTGGAAGATTAACGGCAGTTCTCGCTTTTAAGAAGTAAATTGATTTATTGAAATTATCAGTTTTCTCGAAAATAAAATCATTCACTATATTATCGTCGGACACATAACTAGAAATACTTAAAGAACCATTTCCAGGGAATTCTGCATTGTAATTTTCAACATGCACACCCATTCTGTAGTATTTATTTTCAAAATCGAGCATTACTTTATTCGATTTTGGCAAAACGTAATGATTTAAGAGCAATGAAATTAACATTAATACAGTGGCTGCCATCATATAAGGCCTCAACATACGTCCAAAAGTAATTCCGCTGTTTAAAATCGGTATAATTTCAGAATCCTGCGCCATTTTTGCTGTAAACCAAATTACCGAAACAAAAATGATCAACGAGGAAAACATGTTTCCATAATGGATTAGAAACGTAAAATAATATTTTGTAATTACATCATAAATAGGGGCTTGCTTTGCAATAAACTCACTTAATCTTTCAGACATGTCAAACACCATTGAAAGTAACATGATGATTCCTAACATAAAAAAGAAAGTCGATAAAAACTTCTTAATGATATATTTATCTAATATTTTCAGCATGTTGTTTTGCACTCAAAAATTAATATTTTTTAAATTACTTTACAAAAAATTATAATCTAGTCCCTAGTTTAACGACCATTTTTGTTTTCCATTCAGTAAAGGAACCATCGATTATTCTAACTCGCGCCTGTTTTACCAAGTCGAGATAAAACGCTAAATTATGAATTGTAGCAATTTGCATTCCTAAATATTCACTCGATTTAATTAAATGCCTTAAATAGGCTTTAGAATAAAATTTATCAACATAAGAAGTACCGTTTGGATCTAACATTGAAAAATCATTTGCCCATTTTAAATTCTTAATATTTATTATCCCTTCTGAAGTGAATAACATCCCGTGCCGTGCATTTCTGGTAGGCATCACACAGTCAAACATATCAATTCCTAGTGCAATGCATTCTAATAAATTAATGGGAGTACCTATCCCCATAAGATAACGGGCTTTATCTTTTGGTAAAATATCGCAGACTAGATCCGTCATTGCATACAATTCTTCATCGGGCTCACCCACAGATAATCCACCAATTGCATTTCCAATCGCTCCAAAAGAAGATATCATTTCAGCAGATTGAGTTCTCAAGTCTTTGTAGGTACTTCCTTGCACAATAGGGAAAAGAGCTTGATTATGACCGTATTTAGGTTCCGTAACATCCATTTGATCAAAGCATCTTTTCAACCAGCGATGCGTCATGTGCATGGAACGTTTTGCATAATTATACTCACATGGATAAGGAGTACATTCATCAAAAGCCATAATGATATCAGCTCCGATTGAACGCTGAATGTCAATTGATTTTTCAGGAGTAAAAAAATGAATACTACCATCGATATGTGAACGAAACTTCACACCATCTTCCGTAATTTTATTAGAACTAGATAAAGAATACACTTGATATCCGCCACTATCTGTTAAAATTGGGCCTTCCCAACCGTTAAATTTATGTAAACCTCCAGCACCTTCTACCACTTCCATTCCAGGGCGCATGTATAAATGATAGGTGTTTCCTAATATGATTTGAGCTTTAATATCCTCTTTTAATTCGTGTTGATGAACGCCCTTAACTGTTCCGGCAGTTCCCACTGGCATAAATATAGGAGTTTCAATTGTTCCGTGATCGGTATGTATGATTCCAGCACGCGCTTTTGACTTGGAATCTGTATGTAATAAATCGAAGTGCATAAAATTGTTGAAAAATAATCGGCACAAAGATAGTTGTATTTACGAAAGCACCCCATATTTGCACAAAGCTTTATACATAGATGCAATTTTTTCCGATTTTCGAATTCACATTACCCACGACAGTATTTTGTTTATTTTCCTTGATGGCAATTATTCAGTTAGTCTACACACTATTTATTCATAGGAAACTTTCTTTTTTTACAGGTCGAAACATTGCAAAAACATCAAATTATCCTGCCGTTAGTGTTCTGATTTCAGCTCGTAATGAGTCTGATAACCTCTATGAAAACCTGCCATTAATTCTAGAGCAAGATTATCCCAATTTTGAAGTGATTGTAATTAACCACCAATCAGTTGATGATTCTTCCCATATTTTAAATGCATATGCTCATCAATATAAAAATTTAAGAGTTATTGAAGTAGAAAGAAGCGCTCATTTAAAACCCGGAAAAAAGTTACCATTAACTTTAGGGATAAAAGGCTCTAAATATGAGCACTTATTTTTCACCGACGCTGACTGTCGACCTGCCAGTAATCAATGGCTGAAAAGTATGGCACAATATTTCACAGATGAAAAAGAAATTATTTTGGGTTACGCTCCACACATTAAAAAGCAAGGATTTCTAAACAGATTAATTCGATTTGACACGACATGGGTTGCTATCAATTATCTATCAATGGCATTGGTAAAAATGCCCTACATGGGTGTTGGTAGAAATTTAGCTTATACTAAAACCCTATTTAATTCTGTTAATGGCTATAAATCCCATTATTCTATCACTTCAGGAGATGATGATTTATTTATACAAGAGACAATTACGAGAAAGAATTTTGCTATTAACATTGATCCTGTATCTTTCTGTTATTCTGAAGGAAGTTCTAATTGGGAAAATTGGTACATGCAAAAAT
Source organism: Chryseobacterium gleum (assembly GCA_945888595.1). Lineage (GTDB taxonomy): Bacteria > Bacteroidota > Bacteroidia > Flavobacteriales_D > Crocinitomicaceae > CAIUKX01. The sequence continues at coordinate 6,525 of CAMDAO010000047.1, forward strand.
CTAGACACTTCACTACAGCTGGTAGATATAATGTTTTCAAAAAAGCGTTGTTAGGAATTTACCCATTCACTATGTTAATCTTATTGATTTCCTTTGTTATTTTGTTATTCGATGAGAGTTTTCGTTTGATTACTCTGTCAGGATTTGGATTTGTAGTACTTCTCAAATGGTGGATTCAAGCGAGGTGTTTTAAGAAATTGAAAGAACCCAGCTTTATAGCTTTACTTCCATTATATGATATAGGGTATGCAATTTTCCTTCCTATTTTATATTACACTACGGACAAAAAAGAAATTAGAAAATGGTAGGAGGCGAACATTTATCAGAGAAAGCACAACATGACTTATCGTTAGTAGAAGCTGCAATTGAAGGTAAACAAAGCGCATATGCAGAATTAATGGATCGATACCGTGAATCGATTTATTACATGATGCTTAAGATGGTCAAAAATCAGGATGACGCTGATGATTTAACAATTGAAGCATTTGGAAAAGCCTTTAACCGACTAGAACAATATAGTCCTAGCTTTGCCTTTAGTACTTGGTTATTCAAAATAGCCTCTAACAATTGTATTGATTTCATTCGGAAAAAAAGAATTAAGATCACTTCAATGGATACTGGACGAATCACAGACGATGGTGATGTCATCTTTTTTGACGCAAAATCAACAACATTAGATCCGGAAGAAATAATTATTCAAAATCAAAAAATAAAATTAATGCGTGATTTAGTAAGTAAACTAAAACCACGATACAAAGAATTAATTTAAAAAAGATATTTTGAAGAATTAAGCTATGAAGAAATTGCAGAAGAACTTAACATCCCTTTGGGAACGGTAAAGGCACAGCTGTTTAGAGCTAGAGAATTCCTTGCAAATATGATTGAAAAAACAAAAGGAACCATTTAAAAAATAAATTAGTAATTAGGGTGACTACTAATTTTATTCAAATTAAAAAAGAAATGAATTCAGTACATCTTATTTTAAAATACTTCCCCCATCTAACAGAAGTTCAAAAAAGTCATTTTTCTCAATTACAGGAGCTTTATAAATACTGGAACGAGCAGATCAATGTCATTTCAAGAAAAGATACGGAGAACTTCTATGAAAGGCACGTCTTACATTCATTAGGAATAGCCAAAATAATTGAATTTAAAGATGGGACTGCAATTTTAGATATTGGCACAGGAGGAGGGTTCCCTGGAATCCCTTTGGCTATTTTATTCCCGAATTGTCAATTTACACTAGTTGATTCAATTGGTAAAAAAATCAAAGTGGTAAATGAAATTGCCTTATCGTTAGGATTGACGAATGTAAAAGGGATTCATGCGAGAGCTGAATTAATTCCGGAAAAATTTGATTTTGTAATTAGCAGAGCAGTAACTGCTATGCCTGTCTTTTTAACTTGGATCGAAAAGAAATTTAATAAGAAAAATAATAATGACCTACCCAATGGAATATTATACCTGAAAGGAGGGGATTTAATCGAAGAAATGAGTCCTGTAAAAAAGCATTACAAATTTAATGAATTAAGCGCTTTTTTTAAAGAGGATTTTTTCGAAACCAAGAAAGTGGTGTATGTAAAGAATTAGAGTCTGGTTTCAAAATTGAAAGAATACCAATTGCAGATTTATAAAAAAACAAAAAAACTCGAGACTTTCATCTCGAGTTTTTTTGTTTTTTTATTCTAAGTAATCTGTTAATTCATTTTAAACTTTTTAAAGAAAGCATCCCAATTCCAAACAAAGTTAGCCATTACCTCATCCATTCTTTTCAAGAATAGAGGGTTAGGAGCTTGCATACGACGGAAATAATCATCTTGAAATTCATTTAACTGATATTTCTCAAACATCGCTTTAGACATTCCGTACACCATATTTTTTGAAGGATAATTGACCCTTGTAATAAAACTTTGATATTCTCTTGCTAACGCTTGAAACTCAGAAGTAGTTAGGTCATACATTTTCCCTAATTTTTCAAAGATCATTTGTTCTACTCTCAATGCTTGATCAGCCTCAAAAGTACTCTCTAAAAAAGTCAAATTAGCTGCTATCACAATTAAAGCAAATTCTCCATTGTGATTTGACTCAACTTCTGGAGATTTAACAAAAGCAAAATCCTCATTTATTAATTCAGCAACTTCTGTGAACCCATTATCAACCACTTCTAAAAGTGCATTAATAAATATATTTGATACCTGGTCATCAGATAACTTACGTTTTAGCAATGTGCCTAATAATGCCATATTCTTTGGGTTTAATTGTTAAAGCAAAGTTAACAAACGATAAATGGATATTTTTCGACTGTCAAATTTGGTTTTCAACTAAGTTTTCAACAATAACATTTACACTATGAACATTTTTAAAAAAAACATCACAACGAACTGCTTGAATCTGCATGAATTAGCTTACTTTTATCAACTTAAAAAAGTAAAACTAGACTTCCCTTTTAATAATAAAACATAATGAAACGCAAGCAAATAATCGTCACAACTTCTGCAGTACTTGTGTTATTTTTGTGCTTTTTCTGCTACCTATGGTATCCAGCCCTTAAAACAGAAGAGCAGAAAGTGCAAAATAAATTCAACGGATATACTACAAGCACGGTAAAGAACACTTTTATTGCCTATGAAATTTCTGCAGTTGGAAAAATATGCAAACAAGAAAATTTAGACATTAGATTTGCTGTTTCTGGTGAACTATTAGATGGTGATTCTACATTAGAAGCGGGAAGTGAATTCAAAAAAAATCAACTCTTGTTTAGAATAAATAATGTAGATGCTTTTTCTATACTTGCTAATAAGAAAGTTGAACTGGCTCAACTATTTAAGTCACTAATCCCTCAAATAGATTTAAAATTTAGAAATGAACAACAAAAATGGCTTGATTTTCTGGAAGAAATAAAACCCGTTAAAAGATTACCGGACTTACCTTCCCTTTTCCCTCCAGAAGAACGTATTTTCTTGATTGAAAATCAATTTATGCAAGCATATGTAAAAACAAAAATGCTAGAAACAGAAATGGAAAAATACTTCTACATAGCTCCTTTTGATGGTAAATGTATCCAATTAAATTTGTCATCAGGAGAAAAAGTAGATCCAGAAACAACTATTGCTACCGTATTTGAGCACAAGGAATTACTGTCAAAAGTTACTATCAACAAAGAAAATCAAGGTATTTTTAAATCTCACAAATATGTTTCTATCTTAAATAATACTAACAAAAAAATCACACAAGGGAAATTGTTAAGATGTTCAAAAAAGAAAAGTCAAAAGGATGAAATGGAAGTTTTCTACTCGCTACCCGAAACAAGTAAATCAAAAGCGCAGGCTAATTCAAAAATAAAAATAACCCTGAAGGAAAAAACGAGAGAGAAATGTATTGCAGTGCCTTTTTCTGCTATTAATGGCAACATCGTTCGAGTGTTAGTAAACGAATTACCGGTTTCCAAAACGATTACAATCATCGGTAAAACAGAAAACCATTATTTAATTATTGGACTTGCAGATGGAGAACAGCTTATTTTGAGTGACAACTAAATAAAGTGTGCATGAATTAAAATCCCCGTCACTTTTTTTCCAAGAATAGAATAGAAAAAAATTATTTCTCAAAAATAATTGATCTCAATTCCTTTCTTTTTTCTTGCAATTCTACCATTGCTTTTTTATCATTGATCATTAGGAATATATATTTCCATTTAAAAGAAATATGCCTTAAATAGCGATAAAATGAATTTGCTGAAAGTCCGCTTATTGGTATTGATAAAAAGTATAAAAATTTACCCAACCAACCGAAATCAAAAATAGAATTAGCTATTAATAAAAAACTAAAAAAGAAGATTGGATAAAAAATGAGGCCCAATAAAACCGAAATTGGTGCAAAATACTCAAGATCTTTCGTGATTTTTGGTACTAAAAAGTCTGTCAATTTATACGGTATAATGCAATGAATAAGACCATATATAAAAACGGGTAACCCAATAATCAAAAAGAAGATGGAAAATAAAATTTGCCTAAAAAACATTAAAGATCTAAATCTCCGGTCTAAAAAATCTGCTCGAATATCTACCTTGCTAAGTCGCCATTTTACATTTTGAATCAACAACTGAATTTCAATAATTTTCCGTGGCTGTGTTAAATGAATCTCTTCCACTCTATCTCTAATTTCCTTCAAGAAAGAAATGTCGCCCTCTACCCCTTTTTCACTGGATTTTATATATTTCGATGACAGTAATTCGCTTAATTCATCTACCAAAATCTCTTGCTCTTTTGAGTCTGAATTCACCAATACATGCTCCAGATTAACGCGAAATTTTTCAGTTAACTTTTTTGCTGCTCTCCCTCCATTCTGCTCATAATCTTCCAAATATTCTGCCACCGGAATTTGCGGGCCGACATTGACCAATACAGAACTTCTAAATTTTTCAGCTTTTAAATAGTTAAGCCCTAGAGGAATAACACGTAAATTCAATTTCCCTCGACTTCTTTTTTCAACTTCTAATGCAATGCGAGCTGTTCCAGACTTTAATTCTCTTAGATGTCTTTCTTGAAAACTCGTCCCTTCAGGAAAAACGACTAGCGTCTTGCCACTTTCCAGGATTTTATAACATGCATCAAAAGAACCTTGATTGGAAATGCCCTTAATTGATTTTTCCCCTTGCCTATTTATGGGAATCATATTTAAACTTTGTAACAACCACAATTTAAATTTTGAATTAAACAAAGTAGCTTTTGCCATAAAATAAATAGGCCGTTTAGATACAAAACCAATCATCATGGCATCCATTAACGTATTAGGGTGATTAGCAATTATAATAAGTGGACCATCATGAGAAAGGGATTTACTATTCAGAATTTTAACTTCTTTATAGTAAAACCGTATCCCAATTCCTACTGTAAATTTTAAAAATTGATAAATCATGTGATAAATTCATATCTTGCGTTACCAAAAATAACATAAATTTCAGCATTTTCAAATCTAAATCCTTACTTTTGAACTTATAACTTATCTATGTATAATTTCCCGATTTCATATCTTAATAGTAATAATGGCAGTGGACTCCTTGCTTTTGGTGAAGGAAAAATGATTCAACAAACAAGTGGAAATGCATTCCCTCAATTAGACTTATTTATCAATGAAAACCCAAATAAATACATTTTTGGATGGTTGGGATATGATTTAAAAAATGAAATTGAAAAATTAACATCAAAAAATATCGATCACATAGATTTTCCTGACCTCTATTTTTGGGTGCCTAAATATGTTGTAGAGTTAAAAAATGAAACCATAACCTTTTTACAAGGAGAGAAATGCGATGAAAGCTTTGATTTTATTAGCTACTTTTTGGAGGAAGAAACAGATCAAAATTTTCACCTTTACTCATTTAATTTTGAGCCATTAATTGATAAAAAAAGGTACATTGAGCAAGTAGAAAAATTAAAAAAGCATATTCAAATTGGAAATATTTATGAAATTAACTTTTGCCAAGAATTTATTGCTAAAAATGTTGAAATAAATTATCCATTAGACGCCTATTTTAAACTTAATATAATTACGCAAGCACCATTTTCATCTTTCTTCCATGCAGGTGACTATACTGTTTTTTGCGGAAGTCCCGAACGATTTTTAAAGAGAGAAGGTACTAATCTTCTGTCAGAGCCAATCAAAGGAACTGCAAAGAGAGGGAAAACAGCTGAAGAAGATGAAAAGTTAAAAAATGATTTGCATAGTGACCCAAAAGAAAGAGCGGAAAATATTATGATTGTCGATTTAGTTCGCAATGATTTATCTAAAATAGCTTCAAAAAATAGTGTCACGGTTAATGAATTATGCAAAATTTACTCGTTTGAAACAGTTCATCAAATGATTTCCTCTATTTCCTGCGAGATAGATGAGCATACTCCTTTTATAGATATTATCAAAGCCACTTTTCCAATGGGCTCCATGACGGGAGTTCCAAAAATCCGAGCAATGGAATTAATTGAAGAACATGAATCCTTCAAAAGAGGTCTGTATTCTGGCTCCATTGGCTATATTAAACCGAATGGTGATTTTGATTTCAATGTTGTAATCCGTTCTATACTATACAACAAGATTAAGAAAATACTTTCCTGCAGTGTCGGTGGTGCGATTACAGATTTGTCTTCGCCAGAAAAAGAATATGAAGAATGTTTGACAAAAGTTCAGCGGATTTTAGATGGAATGAATGAGTAAAATCTTTGAACATATCACCTGTAGCTGGTCAAAATTATCTGAGAAAACTATTTTCCTAGCCTGCAGTGGTGGCGTTGATTCCATGACCCTTTTATCTATTTTACATAAAGCAAATTGGAAGGTTGAAGTTCTTCATGTTAATTATCAATTACGGGGTAAAGATTCTGAGCAGGATATGCAATTAGTGCTTGACACCTGTAATACACTTTTAATTCCATGTCATTTAAAACGTATAGATTTACAAGCAATTTTAAATGGAAAAGGAGGGAATTTGCAAGAAGTTGCAAGAAAAGTGAGGTATGATTTTTTTGAAGATAAACGTTCTTTATCTCAAGATAATTACATTGCTTTAGGTCATCATAAAAATGATCAAATTGAAACTTTTTTTATGCACTTAGCAAGAAAGTCAGGGATTATGGGGATGGCTTGCATGCCTTCTGAACATCATCGATTTATCCGTCCATTACTTCCGTTTTCAAAAGAAGAAATAATTCAATACGCACAAGAAAATGGTATTGTATGGAGAGAAGATAATTCCAATAAAACAAATAAATATACACGAAATATTTTAAGAAATATTTTACTCCCAGAACTACAAATAGAAATTCCTTCGCTGGATGAAAGCGTAGTACTGATGATTGAGAAATTTCAAGAAACACAGTTGGAATTAGAGAGAATCGTCGCCCCTATTTTTGATAAAATTATAGATAATGAAATGTTATCGTTCTCGGATTACGATTCATTAGATGATAACGAGAAAGTGGAGCTACTAAGACAACTAGGACAAAAAGCAAGTTTGTTACTGGAATTTGAAAAACTTAGAATCACGCAGAAAGGGAAACAACTCCATTTTGAAAAAAGCTTTTTTCATGCCATAATTCGTGAAGATTCCTATTTCAAATTCGTTAAAATTGTCAGAAATACGCCAACTCTTCCATCGATAATTATTGAAGAAACCAATGATCTACCTCTCACTTTCTTAAAAAATGAACTGTATCTTGACCCGGCTAAACTAATAGGAAGTTTACATGTAAGAAAATGGAAATCAGGTGACCGAATGCATCCTGTCGGAATGAAAGGGAGTAAACTGGTTTCAGATATCATTAAAGACGCTAACATTCCTTCTAATCAAAAAAAAGAAATCTTCATCCTTGAAGATAATGAAAAAATTCTTTGGTGCATAAATATTCGTTTTGGAAAAGAAGCGATTGCAGATGATACAACGAAAAATATTTGGAAGATTAAAATACAATAAATAGAACAAAATTCAATCTTTATTTACCTAAAATCTCTAAAATCGGTTCACCTGTTGTTGCGTTTGGTTGCTGCAAATACAGTAAATGTGTTAATGTTGCCACAATATCTGTTATATTAATTCTTCTAAATACCTCTTGTTTTCTGATGTGTTTTCCATACCAAATAAGAGGAACATGTGTGTCATAGTTGAAAGCTGACCCATGGCTAGTGCCTCTTCTTGAAACTTCAGTATCGACTGATTTTGGCAGATATCCAGGTTCCAATATATAAATCAAATCTCCACTTTCCTTGGCAACATAGCCAAGATGAATCATATCTCCCCAACTATTATCTGTCATCGAATTATTCAATTGTTCGGATGTGAAAACACATTTCACACCTTCCCAAGCAGCCACTTTTTTAGCAATAAACTTCTCTAAATCAGACTTATTAACATTCAACAATTCGATTGATTCCTGATCTAAATAAATGTTATTATTGACAATTGTTAGAATTAAATCAGCACCAAATTCGCCTTTAATATCAGATTCTAACTCAAGTAAATTATTGTCTTTAAAAAGAAATCCTCCTGGAAGTTTTTTATCCATTAAATATTGTGGATTGGGAACCACTGCATGATCTGCCGTTAAAAAAAGAATAAATTCATCCTTTCCAACTCGCTGCTCTAGTTGTTTTATCAATTTGGCAATTTCTAGATCTAAACGTATATACATATCTTCCATTTCAACAGAATATGGCCCAAAAGCATGTCCGATAAGATCGGGTGTAGAAAAACTAATACATAAAAAATCAGTCTGATTATCTTGACCAAGCATCTCATTGTAAATCGACTCAATCGCAAAATCAGCTAAATACGTATTGGCAAATGGTGTTGTAGTAAATAAATTATAAGCAGGTAAACCAGCACTCATTTCTTTTAGATCATAAGGAAAAGTGGGTGTCAATTTTCCCGCTAAAAGCTCCTCATAAGGCGAATCATCTGGTCCACTTTCAACATACAAACTAAGATCCATTATCGGCAACCAAGTTGTCTTTAAACAATTTTCCGGAAATTTCTTAGCGTTAAAATTAGATACCCAAAAAGGCAATTCTTTCTTGTAAAATGTACTTGTTACAAAATTTCCTGAAGAATAATCAAACCAATATGACCCATCAGACAAATGACCTCCTGGTAATATTGCTCCTCTATCTTTTATCGACATCGAAATAACTTTTGACTTTGGATACGTCAATTTTAGTTGATCAGTAATTGTATTTGCCTTCAAATAGTAAGGAGAACATTGTCCTTCGATTGACATCGTACCAACTCCAGTAACGGTTGAATCATCCACACAATTTACATTTGCATTTGTAGCGCGATCATACCAATCATTCGCAATTATTCCGTGATTATTGGGAGTAGTTCCAGTATAAATAGAAGCATGGCCTGGACCTGTATAAGTTGGGACATAATTATAGTTTGTATTGCGACAGTGTGTGCCTCCTTTCATTAATTTTCTAAAACCATCCTGACCAAATTTCTCTTGATATCTGTATAAATATTCATAACACATTTGGTCGATTACAATACCAACAACTAATTTCGGAGAATCTTTTTGTTGCGCTTGAATAGTTAATCCAAAAAAGATAATGGTACAAAATAAAAGGATGTTTTTAGACATGCTGAAATATGATAAATTGAATTATTTATCAAAAATATAGATTTTAATTGAATTAACTTATATCAAAGTTATCTCATTTCAGCAATTGCAGATTAATGTACAATTGCCAATTTCACAGGTTTTACATTTATCCCAACTTCAGTAAAAAGAATGGTGTAAAAACCAGAAGGAATCCTCTCTGTATCAAGAGTTATCTTATTCGTTGGTTGACTGATCATTTGAGTCAATACCACTTTCCCTGATTGATCGATAATTTTAATATCTCCTGTTTTCAAAACTGACGAAAGACTCACTTGTGTGTACAAATTTGCCGGATTAGGCATGACTTTGCACTCCATCGTCAATTCTTGCAAATTTGCACTACTAATGGGATTAAACATCACTTGAAAATCGTCAAAATAAAACCCATCCTTCGTTAAACCTCCATCAGATTTCAATAAAAATCGAACGTTTATAGTTTGGCCTATATAATCACTTAAATTAATTTCCTCTCTCACCCAAGTACTCTGAGTTCCATCATATACAGGCTCATCTAAAGGCTGAACTCCTCCAGCTCCTGAACCACTTCCTGCATTGGTATACAATCCACATTGCGCACTCCAGTTGATCCCTCCATCTGTTGAAACTTGAAACTGGCAAAAATCAAAATCATTCTCAATATCCCATTGTGCGTAATAAGAAACCATTGCGGAACTGACATTATGAAGGTCAATTACTTGATTGTATTTATATGATTTATTTGTATTATTAGAATAATTTCCCCCTGGGCTATCTGTAAATGACTTCGACGGAGAATAAAATAGAGTATTCGTAGTAGACCAAGTTCCTGTCCAACCAGAAGTTGTTGTAGCATCATCAAAAAACTGAAGCGTTATACTGCCAAATGATTTCTCGATCGTATCATATTTGACCCACGACCCATAATCTGTGTGAATTACATACCGTATAATATCACCAAAAACGATCGATGAATTTAAAACGAATGAGATAGCGCCACTTTGCGTTTCCATTAAATTCAATGAATGGACATTACTAGCTCCGACCGTTTGAATATTTACTAAAGGCTCAACAGAAATTGTAACAGCCCCAGACTCATTGCCTAAACGGTAAATGGAATAATGAAAATCACCAGTCAACGTTTCAATTGTAGATGCATCCAAATCTTTTACAACTGCATACTTATGACTTAAATGAGATAATATTAAGTTAGGAAAAACCATATCTTGGCAAATCCCAGTAATGTCTGTTGAAGCAGGCCAAAAGCCTTGTGAAGAACTCCCTACTTCAGGAGTTATTGCAAAAATTTGAGGTTTGTTTATTAGATCCTCTTTGTACATAAAATCATCTGAGTCTCCGGAAGCTGGATAGAGCGATGAACTTTTGAAATTTGAATATCCATTGTACTGAACCATATGACCAGTAAAAGCAAGGAAATAATCATTATCAGCGGCAAACTCAGCAGTAGTTGCGCCTATTGGAAATAACAAAATATCCGAATAAGTATGTGCATTAAAAGCAAATAAAAAATCTCTTTGGTCACAAAACCACTTCATTGCTTGTGTTTCTGCTTCAGAAAAAGCACTTGTTCCCGGATAG
>CAMDAO010000048.1 GCA_945888595.1 Chryseobacterium gleum
ACTGAAAGCACAGGATTGCCAGTTTGCACAATGTCACTGCCCATAATTTGATTATTGACTTTAAAATTAACTTGTGTGTTCCAGTCATCCGAACTATAAAACCTCATTTTTCTTAACGCTTTGTATATTTCACTTTGTGTCAAAGAAGGAGCCATAAGCACAAGTCTGCCAGCAGAAGAACGCCCAAAGACAGAATAATGCGTGTCATGATCGAGCCCAACCCCCAGATGATAGCCTTGTTTTAGCGCATCATTATAGCGTGTTATAAAATTTCCTGTCGAAGGATCTGAATACGTCGTGTCTACAGAAAATGCAGGCCCACTTCTGGCCGCCATTCCGATAATAGCACTATCTGCGCTTAAGTTGAGAGCAGTTGTGAATAAATTATTGTAATCTGTGGTTTGAGGATGTGCCAAATACGCAAAAGCATCTTTTTGCTTGTTCACCTTCTTCCATAAATTAGCATAATCATTTTGCGCCACAAAAACATCGTAACCTCCAGCATCCCAACCCAAAAGGGAATCATAACCATAAATAATAACATGACCGCCGCCAGAAATGACACCCCATTCTACACCGTATAAGGCAATAAATGAATTATTAACGCTTGCTAAATGCGCATCAGAAATTCCCACGTGAAAATGTTGCACATTGTCCATTCCAGCACTCGCATGGTTGTGTTCTGAAATTCCGTAAAAATCAATATGCTCCGAATTTTTAGCATATTCAAAGTTTTGAAAAGGAGTGGTAAGTAAAGATGTGACGCTGTCTTTATTTCCATCTGAAAAGGAAGAATGCGCGTGAATATTACCAAAATAATAGGAGTAATTTTGAGAATTCGCTCGAATAGAAAGGAAAAAAAAGAATATAGCGATGTAAAAAAATTTCATAGTAGCGAATTGTGTTAATAGCATCCATTTTATCCAATTCTTTTCCTAAAAAAACAGTTTTCAATTGTGAAATTTGGAACACTACTGTTTATCGAGAAATGGATTCGGATATATTAAAGATACGGACATAAAAAGCCATTTGTAATAGAAGAGAGGTCCCAATTAACCTTAATCCGTTTAGCAAGAGCAATTCATGGCTTATGGTTTAATAAAGCTAAATTTCAATTCAGTAAAAAATAGTAAAAAACAGGATAGTAGATGGCGAAATAAATCGCCAAAAAGAGAGAAAAATAATAACCGAAGTGTAATTCTGGGTTAGATTAGTAAAATCGGTTTAAAAGAGAGATTGTTTACTCTCCCGTCAATTTAATACCTAATTCTTTCAACTGTTCATCGAACAATGGAGAAGGAGCATCAATCATGACATCTCTACCATTATTATTTTTTGGGAAAGCGATGTAATCACGGATAGAATCTGAACCTCCCATCGTTGCAACCAAACGATCCAAGCCGAATGCTAATCCTCCATGTGGTGGCGCACCGTATTCGAACGCAGTCATTAAGAATCCAAATTGTGCTTGCGCATCTTCTTTACTGAATCCTAATAAATCAAACATTCTTGATTGTAATTCTCGATCATGGATACGAATAGATCCACCTCCTAATTCTACGCCATTCATAGCTAAATCATAAGCGTTCGCTCTTACTTTTCCTGGATCCGTTTGAATTAAGTGCATGTCTTCCGGTTTCGGAGATGTAAAGGGGTGATGCATAGCATGGTAGCGATTAGAATTTTCATCCCATTCCAAGAGAGGGAAATCCAATACCCAAAGAGGAGCAAATTGATTTGGATTTCTCAGCCCTAATTCATTTCCCATATGCAAACGCAATTCATTCATTTGCTTGCGTGTTTTTTCTAGTTCACCACTTAGTACCAAAATTAAATCACCGGGTTTCGCTTTTGCAGCCACGGCCCATTTTTCTAATTCTTCTTCCGAATAAAATTTATCAACGGAGCTTTTGAAAGTCCCATCTTCATTTACACGTAGATAAATTAATCCTTTTGCTCCAATTTGCGGACGTCTGACCCAATCCGTCAGTGTATCCAATTGTTTGCGTGTATAAACAGCACATTGTTCAGCGTTGATAGCAATAATCGCCTCCGATTCATCAAAGATGCTGAACCCTTTTCCTTTCGCGATAGAAGTAATATCAACGAATTCCATTCCAAAACGAATGTCTGGCTTATCAGAACCGTACTTTTCACTCGCTTCCGCATAAGTCATTCTAGGAAATGCTCCTTCAAATTCAACATTTCGAACGGTTTTAAATAAATGTTTAATCAACCCTTCAAACATTTGTAAGATATCTTCTTGCTCAACAAACGCCATTTCACAGTCAATTTGCGTAAATTCCGGTTGACGATCGGCACGTAAATCTTCATCTCTGAAACATTTTACAATTTGGTAGTAACGGTCGAAACCAGAAACCATTAATAACTGTTTGAATGTTTGCGGAGACTGAGGAAGAGCGTAGAACTGCCCTTCATTCATACGCGAAGGAACAACGAAATCTCTCGCTCCTTCTGGAGTTGATTTAATGAGGTAGGGAGTTTCTACATCCATAAAATCTTGTGCATCCAAATATTTACGCGTTTCCAAGGCAACGCGGTTTCGTAAACGTAATTTTTCTTGTACCGGAGATCGGCGTAAATCTAAATATCTATATTGAGCGCGAATTTCATCACCACCATCTGTATTGTCTTCAATGGTGAAAGGAGGTAATTTCGCAGCATTTAAAATCGTTAATTCTGTTACAATAATTTCGATTTCACCCGTTGGAATTTGTTTGTTTTTACTAGAACGTTCCACAACAGTTCCAGTTACTTGAATAACAAATTCTCTTCCAAGCTTATTCGCCTTATCAGCCATTGCAGCATCCTCTTCCACATTGAAAGCCAATTGCGTAATTCCGTAACGGTCACGAAGATCGATGAAAGTCATTCCCCCTAAATCGCGTGAACGTTGCATCCATCCTGCTAAAGTTACTGTTGAACCAATATGTGAAGGGCGTAATTCGCCACAAGTGTGAGATCTATACATTTTATTGTTTATTGTGCTGTAAAGGTAATCAATGATTGGAATATCGCAAGGCAGTATACAACCAGAAAAAGAATTTATTTTTATAAGTTTTTAGTGTTATAACCCTAAAAACTTTTTATTTTCAAGTAAAAAAGGGTTCATCTTCCGAAAAACCCTTTCACAACGTATATATATTTTCAATCCTTACAAAGGAATATTTCCATGTTTTTTCAATGGTAAAACTTCCGCTTTGTTTTCTAGCATTTTGAAAGCTGCGATCAATTTTTCCCTTGTTTCTTCTGGAAGAATGACATCATCAACGATTCCTCTTTCTGCTGCTCTGTATGGATTGGCAAATTTTTCTGCATATTCAGCTTCTTTTTCTAATAATTTAGCTGCTGGGTCTACTGCTTCTGCAATTTCTTTTTTGAATATAATTTCCGCTGCTCCTTTTGCTCCCATAACGGCAATTTCCGCTGTTGGCCAAGCAAAATTGATATCAGCTCCAATGTTTTTTGAATTCATTACGTCGAAAGCGCCGCCGTATGCTTTACGCGTGATAACCGTAATTCTTGGAACAGTTGCTTCACAAAAAGCATACAATAATTTTGCTCCGTGGGTAATAATTCCTTTCCATTCTTGATCTGTTCCTGGCAAGAAACCGGGCACATCTTCAAAAACCAATAATGGAATATTGAAAGAATCACAGAAACGTACAAAACGAGCTGCTTTTCTGGATGCATCAATATCTAACACTCCGGCCATAGATGCAGGCTGATTAGCAACAATTCCTAATGTTTTTCCCGCTAAACGAGCAAAACCAACTACAATGTTTTTTGCATAATCTTCTTGAACTTCTCGGAAACTGTTATCATCTATCACACAATCAACAACTTTACGAATATCGTATGGTAAATTTGAATTCGCTGGCAATATTGATTGAATGTTATTTAATTTCGCTGGATTGAATTCAAAAGTAGAAAGTTCAGGAGCTAATTGATTGACATTTTGCGGCATATACGTAATTAAATCACGTACTTTTTTCAAACATTCCACATCGTTTCCTGCCGTAAAATGATTAACACCTGATTTTTCAGCATGTGTTTTTGCTCCTCCTAAATCTTCTAAGGAAACTTCTTCATGCGTCACTGTTTTTACAACATTTGGACCTGTGACAAACATATAAGATGTGTCTTCTACCATGAAAACGAAGTCTGTCAAAGCGGGAGAATAAACGGCTCCACCTGCACAAGGGCCCATAATCACACTAATTTGTGGAATCACCCCTGAAGCGCGTGTATTTCTATAAAAAATGTCTGCATACCCCGCCAAAGAAACAACTCCTTCTTGGATACGAGCACCGCCTGAATCATTTAAACCGATAATTGGTGCGCCATTTTTCATCGCCAAATCCATTACCGCGCATATTTTTTGAGCATGTGTCTCAGATAACGAACCACCTAAAACAGTAAAATCTTGAGAGAAAACATATACTAGACGCCCATGAATTGTACCATATCCAGTGACAACTCCATCGCCAGGAAAAATCGTTTTTTCTAATCCAAAATAGGTAGAACGATGCTCAACAAACATTCCGATTTCGTTAAAAGAACCTTCGTCTAGTAACAAAGTGATTCTTTCTCTCGCGTTTAATTTCCCCTGAGAATGTTGTTTTGCAATTCGATCTTTTCCGCCTCCAAGCTTAGAAGCGCTGCGTCTATCTAATAATTCTTGCTTTTTGTCCATTTCAATAAATATTTTTTTCCTTTTTGGATAGTGAGCAAAGATAATGTTTATTTTAAATTCAAAGCTTTATGAAATTAATCAGTATTTATTTACTTACTAGAATTAAAATTTCCACATTTGGAGGGATAAATTAGGAGTATCAATCATCAATAATTAGAAACAATCTAGCATCGAAAAGTGGTGAACGAAAATTATTTCCTTTAAAAGCATTGAAATTCTAATAATTTTATATATTTACTTTCATTCATATACAAAACGGATGAAATTGGCTTGATGAAAAACTTGCAAGCGTATTACATTTTACCATTAAAATAAAATATCTACACATGAAACGAAGGTCAAAAACAGCTCTGTACTCGCTTGCCTTTTTAGCGTTAGCATTCACAGCATGCAGCAAATATGCAGAAGGATCCGACTTTACGCTGTTAACTAAAAAAGCCAGAATGGTTAATGAATGGACATTGGAATCTACTCAATTAAACAATGTTGTATATACTGAATCATCATCGCTAGTTAGGAAGTGCACATTTAACAGTGATGGTTCGTATATGCAAACAATTTCATCTGCAGCAATAGGCTCATCCGTATTAAACACTTCTGGAAAATGGGCGTTTAGTTCAGACAAGTTGAAGTTGGTGTTAACCGAATCTGTGAATAATAATTATTCAACCGAATTTATCATTGTTGCCTTAAAAAATAAAGAGCTCAAACTGAAAGAGACTCAATATTCCGGTGCGCCCGCTATATTAAAGTTTGTAGGCTTATAAAAACTAGTTTTTGCGCAGATATATTACTATTTTAACTAGGTAAATGTTTAAAAAATCGTTTATTGCTTTACTGTTTTTCGCACTGCTATTTACTACGTGTCAAAAATATCCAGAAAGTCAAAATTTCACAATTTTAACCCCTAAAGATAGATTTGCGAGAAGCTGGATTTTGAAAAGCTATGAGAAAAATGGTATTATAACGGAATCTCCCGTTGCTGATCCAGTTACCCTCCTCTTTAAAAAGAACTCAACGTATAGTAAAACTACAGTAGTGGGTGGAGTAACTGCAATGGAATTAGGACGTTGGAATTTAAGCTCAGGAAACACCAATCTCGTATTACTACCTCTAGATTCTACTGTTATTCAAGAAACAGAAATTCGTAAACTAACAAACAAGGAGTTTAAAGTAAGAGAAATTACAGGAGCATCTCCTATTACCTATACATTTGTTGTTCAATAGTAAGTGGGGAAAGAAATAAAAGGGAGACTTAAAAATGTAATTTTAAACAGGTTAAAACTTTTAATTCCCGCCGAGATGTTCTATCAGTATTCTATATGTCAACAATCATGAAAAGAGGTTTAAAATACCACAAAAGAGTGAGTGGTAAATCTTTTCAACTGTCATACCTTTGTAATTCAAAAGCATTAATTTATGGACACAAAACTTTCTTTAGTCGCTCTTGGTGAAACGGTCACCATAGCAAGGTTGCTAGATTCTTCTTTAAAACCGAAGTTGATGGAAATGGGTTTGGTGTCAGGAAAAAAATTGAAAGTTTTGTTCAGAGCTCCTTTCGGAGACCCAATTGCTATTGATTTAGGAGGATCAGTTTTATCTCTAAGATTAGACGAAGCAAAGTTAATTACTGTTTCTTAAGAAATAAACTTCGTCAGGTGAGAAAAACATCACCAATACAGATGAGTTTTAATGTGGCGATATACTTCGTGGCTGCCTCGACGTCACATGTGATATTTAAAAACGAATGACAAGAATTTGTAAAATATGTCTAAATTCGCAAAATGAAAAGTCGTATCACAAAAACTTCTTCTTCTCAAAAAATGAAAAAGGCATTTCTTTTAACTGTTAGAAAATTTAAAATACACAGATGAAAATTGCCCTTTTAGGAAATCCAAATACAGGAAAAAGTACCGTTTTTAATTTATTGACCGGCTTGCGTCAACACGTTGGAAATTTCCCTGGGGTTACCGTAGAAAAAAAAGTCGGCGAATTCACTTTTAATAATAAGCAACATATAATTACTGATTTCCCAGGAGCCTATAGTCTTTATCCGCGATCCAAAGATGAGGAAGTTGTCTATAAAGTTTTATCAGATCAAACCCATCCTGATTTTCCAGATGTTGTGATGGTGGTTGTGGATGCGGCCAATTTAGAAAGGAATTTATTGTTATTCACTCAAATTTATGATCTTCAAATTCCAACTATTTTGGTTTTGAACATGTCAGATATAGCTTTTCGCAGAGGGAAAAAGGCGGATATTCAAAAATTAGAGGCCGAATTTCCAGGTGTTGTAATCGTAGAAATGAGTGCGCGTGTCAAGCTAGGGGTTGAACGCTTAAAAGAGGCGATTGACACTTTTGTTGTTTCTCCAATTCAGTCTACATTTACAAAGGATTTTCACTTATTGCCGATGGATGATTTAGAAAATCAATCCATTGAGGCAGAAACTCGGTATAGTAAAATCCGAAAAATAATTGAAAAAGTAATACCGGAAAAAGAAACATTAGATGATTCCAAAAGTAACCGTATCGATCGAATTTTAGTTCACCCGATATTGGGCTACTTGATTTTTACGTTTGTTTTATTTGTGCTTTTTCAATTTATATACGTTTTTGCAGCCCTTCCAATGGATTTAATTGATGGTTCATTTGCAACATTAAGCAGTTGGTTGCATGAGTCATTGCCAACAGGCTATTTTTTTGACCTCATAACGCAAGGGATTATTCCCGGAATTGGTGGAGTGGTGGTTTTTATTCCTCAAATTGCGCTTCTGTTTTTATTCCTCTCACTTTTAGAAGAAAGTGGCTATTTAGCGCGGGTGGTTTTTATTATGGATCGTTTGATGAGGCCATTAGGTTTGAACGGAAAAAGTGTTGTTCCTTTGCTATCCAGCGTTGCGTGTGCTATTCCAGGAATAATGGCCGCTCGAACTATTAGTAGTAAAAAAGAACGATTAATCACGATTTTAGTTGCGCCTTTAATGAGTTGCAGCGCTCGAATACCTGTCTACACCTTACTTATTGCTTTAGTTATTCCATCGAAAATTATTTTCGGATTTATTAATCTGCAAGGATTGGTTTTATTTGCTTTATATGCATTAGGTTTGGTTTCCGCGTTGATAATGTCGGTGATGATGAATATGTTTCTTAAAACAAAAGAAAAAAGTTTTTTATTAGTAGAGATGCCTTCCTACAAAATCCCACGTTGGGGAAACATCAGTTTAAATGTACTTGAAAAAGTAAAAGTTTTTGTATTTGAAGCGGGGAAAGTAATTTTAGCAATTTCAATATTACTCTGGTTCTTAGCTACTTTTGGGCCAAGTAATCGAATGGATACAGCGGTGATAAAATTAAAAAAAGAAGCTTCTTATGTGAATTTACCAATTGAGAAACAGCAACATAGAATCGCTTCTGAAAAGTTAGCGAATTCCTACATAGGAATTATTGGGAAAGGAATTGAACCTATTATTCGACCGTTGGGATACGATTGGAAGATCGGAATTTCATTGATTACTTCTTTTGCTGCACGAGAGGTTTTTGTAGGTTCATTAGCAACCATTTATGCTGTAAACGACGATGGAGGAGAAAATAAAACTCTTTTAGATCGATTAAAAGCGGAAGAACATGCAGATGGCACTAAAGTTTATTCGCTTGCAACGGGTGTTTCATTGATGGTATTTTATGTATATGCAATGCAGTGTATGGCCACAGTAGCTGTTGTGAAAAGAGAAACCAAAACGTGGAAATGGCCTATTTTTCAGATTCTGTTTATGGGTGCATTGGCCTATTTAGGGTCATTGATCGTTTTTAATTTATTTAGTTAAGCATGCAAATTTTTTTGGTACTATTAACAGTGGGTTTAGCCACTTTTTACTTGGGAAAATCATTCTACAAGCGCTTTATTAGTAAAGATAAGAAAGGCTCTTGCGGAAGCTGTTCTATTGTAAAACAAATCTAAAAGTAGTTCAAAAAGAAGCGTTTAAAACAGATTTTTTTACTTTCTTTTATTCAGTATATCTAAAAAATTACACGTAATTTTACTTCCTAGCGAATGAAAGATGATAACTACAGAAAAAACGACAGAATCAAATCTTGAAAGTTATTTCGAGAAATTTAGAAATGATATCATAGGAATCAATCAAGATTTCGTTTCTCCATTCGGAAAAAAGCAAATTATTTATACAGATTGGACAGCAAGTGGAAGATTATTTCGCCCGATTGAAGAAAAGCTACTACATCAATTTGGCCCATTTGTCGCAAATACACATACAGAAACGACCGTTTCGGGCACAACAATGACATTGGCGTATCACAAAGCGCGACATATCATAAAACACCATGTGAACGCGAATGAAAACGATGTATTAATTACGGATGGTTCAGGAATGACGGGTGTAATTAATAAATTTCAGCGTATTTTAGGATTGAAAATACCCGAGAATCTAAAATCTCACACGATTGTACCTGCAGAAAAAAGGCCAATTGTTTTTATTTCTCACATGGAACATCATTCAAATCAAACATCTTGGCTAGAAACAATTGCAGATGTAGAAGTGATTCCTGCAGCTGAAGACGGCCTTTTCAGTATCGAAAATTTTATCCTACTGATTGAGAAATACAAAGACCGACAGATAAAAATTGCCTCCATTACATCTTGTTCAAACGTCACAGGAATTAGAACTCCCTATCATGAGGTAGCAAAAATTATGCACGCAAATAATGGTGTTTGTTTTGTTGATTTTGCTTGTTCTGCGCCTTATATCGACATTGACATGCATCCTTCAGATGACCCAGAATCTTATTTAGACGCACTGTTTTTTTCTCCACACAAATTTTTAGGCGGTCCAGGAACTTCAGGGGTACTCATATTTAACAAGAAATTGTATAAAAACATGATTCCAGACAACCCAGGAGGAGGAACCGTAAGTTGGACAAATCCTTGGGGAGAGCACAAATACATAGAAAACATTGAAGACCGAGAAGATGGTGGCACCCCTGGTTTTCTTCAAGTGATAAAAACCGCTCTCGCTATTCAGTTAAAAGAAAAAATGGGCACTCAAAACATACTTGCTAGAGAGCACGAAATAGTTGATTTTGTTTTTTCAAAATTAAGTGCACATTCACACATCGTTTTACTGGCAGGGCAGCACAAAAACAGACTTGGAGTAATCTCATTTTATATAAAGAATTTACATTTTAATTTGGGCGTAAAGATGTTGAACGATCATTTTGGAATTCAAACAAGAGGAGGATGCAGTTGTGCAGGAACTTACGGACATTTTTTATTGACTGTTGACCAAGAAACATCTCATAATTTAACAGATAAAATTACCGCGGGAGATTTAATTGAAAAGCCAGGATGGATTCGAATGTCCATTCATCCAACGACAACCAATAAAGAAATAGAATTCGTTTGCCAAAGTATACTTGACCTAGCTGAAAATTGCCAAGAATGGGCAAAAGACTACACCTATAATCAAAAGACGAATGAATTTGTGCACAAGAACGCGCAACCACTCGAAAAAGAAATGGTCGAAAGTTGGTTTTTATAAAGTTGTGTGGGTTTTGATGAAAGAAATGGCACATAGCCAACCAATAATCAAATAGAAAAAACTACCAAGGATGCTTGAAAGTAAAAAGGGTTGAATTAGTTTATTCCTTGAACACTTTTTTAACAAATTTAAATAAAAAAGTCATCATTGCTCCCTGTGTTTTTGTTTTGGCGCACCAATTTGAGATCAAAAACAGACGTTTTCTAAAGTATATCTGCAGTTTAAACTTCTAATAAATTAAAAATTGCATACTCTTTGTTACAAGATTTAGCAAAAATTGCATACTCTTTGTTACAAAATAGTTGCATTAATGCCAATTTTAAACTTGTTATACATAATATATTGTGGCATTTTTCTTGTTAAAAATTTGTAAGCAAAACCTCTTTTTTAGCAAAAATAGTCCCTTTTATCCCATTTTTTGTGTAGCAGTACAAAAACCTATAAAAAGCAAAAAGTCCAATAAACACTAGCTTATTGGACTTATTTTTTGCTCCCTCTCCTGGACTCGAACCAGGGACCCTCTGATTAACAGTCAGATGCTCTAACCAGCTGAGCTAAGAAGGAATTTCAGCGTGCATCTCTGCATTGGCGCTTGCAAATGTAAGGAAAGAATTTTATTTTACAAAACGATTTCTCAAAAAAATCAAGGGGAAGAGCTGTTTTTTAAGTTAACGAATTATAATTCGTTAAAAATTATTCGGTTTGTATGATGATAGCATCCTTGAAACCATTGGATTGCATCTTCTTCAATACCGCTGCTCCTTCTTCTCTACTTTCGAAGTTTCCTACCAAATACCGATAAATAAATTCACTGGTAGACACCACTTTTTGGCGAACAACAGGCTCCCCCAGTTTTTTAAACGATATATCACTCGGATCGATAGGGTCGCGGGATGACATTATTTGAATACTGAAAGCACCTGGTTCTGTCGTTGGTTTTGCAGAAACTTTCGTCGGATCTTTTGCAGGAATTTTGGTTTCTTTTGTCTCTTTCGAGGTGGTTTTAGCTGTGGCAGCAACTACCGGTTTTACAGGTGCATTTTTTACAAAATTAACAGCAGGGTACTCTTTTTGAAGAAATGTTCTTATTCCTCGAAAAATTGCAGAGGCTAAAATATCTTGTCCTTCAGTGGTGTTGA
Source organism: Chryseobacterium gleum (assembly GCA_945888595.1). Taxonomy (GTDB): domain Bacteria; phylum Bacteroidota; class Bacteroidia; order Flavobacteriales_D; family Crocinitomicaceae; genus CAIUKX01. Next base: position 11,411 of record CAMDAO010000048.1, read on the forward strand.
GATAATTGGCTTCTTTTTCATTGCTTAGAAAACCACATTCTAGCAGCACCCCGGTCATATTGGTGTATTTTAACACTTGCAGAGAATGTTCTCTATCATCAGAATCTTTTACCCCACGAGAATGTCGACCCGCTTTCGCTGAGAATTCTTTTTCCATAATCGTAGCAAAATCAACAGACTTTTTAGAGTCCATCGTGTGCACATGTGATTCTGTGCCGTGTACTACTTTTCTTTCGCTTGCATTGCAATGAATACTGATAAAATAATCTGCTCTTTTGACGTTTGCTTTGGCTACACGATCATCCAAACTGACAAAAGAATCATCCGTTCTCGTGTAAATTATTTCAATATTAGTAAGATATTGAGAGATATACGAACCAACTTTATTGGAAATAATTAAATTTAATTCTTTTTCAGTAAGATGGTTTTCATTCTCTGACAGAAAGCCCGTGTCATACCCGCCATGACCTGCGTCTAGCACAAGAGATACTTTTTTGTTTTGTGTAAACGAAACAAAAGAATAGAGTAAATAGCAGAAAATAATGCCCCATTTCATTCTGTAAATTTAAATGGTACGATGTGATGTATATAAAAAAACAGAAAACTTTACTAAGATTGAATTGTTGAAAGATTGATTGTAGACGCAAGACTGAAAGATACAAGACTTTAAGACTGATGCGTATTACCCACTCCAACTCATAAGTCTAAAAGCGTAGCAATCTACTGTCTTACAAAGATTCAAGACTAAAAGACACAAGATATAAAGACTGATGCGTATTCCCTTCCCCAACTCACAAGTCCAAAAGCATAGCGTTCTTGCATCTTTAAGCGTAGCGATCTAATGTCTTACAGCGCAGCGCTCCGCTGTCTACCTAAAATATTCCCAAACGATTTTTGCTTTCGCTAGCCCAATTACTTTTCCTAATTCTTCAAGGCTAGTTTCTTTAATAGTGCTTACCGTTTTAAAAGCTTTCATTAAATCTTGTTGTGTTTTTGGCCCTACACCTTCTACTTGCAATAATTCTGAAACAAGTGCTGATTTACTTCGTTGATTTCGATGGTGCGTTATTCCAAATCGATGGGCTTCATTGCGCATGAATTGTATTACCTTCAAACTTTCGGTACGTTTATCTAAGTAAATAGGCAAAGAGTCTCCAGGGAAAAAGATTTCTTCTAATCGTTTGGCAATGCCCACAATGGCCACTTTTCCTCGTAAATCTAATTTTTCTAGGGCTTTTAACGCAGAACTTAATTGTCCTTTGCCTCCATCAATAATGATTAATTGAGGCAATGATTGTCCCTCGTCTATCATGCGCTTATACCTTCTATACACCACTTCTTCCATTGTTGCGAAATCATCTGGTCCCACTACTGTTTTTACATTAAAATGACGGTAGTCTTTCTTTGCGGGTTTTGCATTTTTAAAAACGACACATGCCGAAACAGGGTTTGTTCCTTGAATATTCGAATTATCAAAGCATTCCATATGAATAGGCAAGTCTTTTAATCGAAAGTCTTTTTTAATTTGTTCCAAAATACGCTCTGCATGTCGCTCGGGGTTGACCAGTTTTTCTTGCTTTAATTTTTCAATTTTATAATAGGTCGTATTTCTTATGGAAAGATCAATTAAACTCTTTTTATCTCCTCTTTGTGGTACGAAAAAATCAATTCCTTCAATTTTTAATTGAATTGGATTGGCGAGAAGAACTTCTTTGGACTCACTCATAAATCGTTCGCGAAATTCGGGTAAAACAAAACCAATAATATCTTCTTCCCGTTCATCTAATTTTTTTCTTATTTCAGCAGTATAGCCGTGTATTATTGACCCATTACTGATGACTAAGTAATTAACAAAGAAGGATTTTTCATCCTCCAAAAGTGTCAGCACGTCAACTTGATGAATGGTAGGTGAAACAATGGTCGATTTTGATTTATACCTTTCTAGTAAAATAATTTTTTCTTTCATCTCTTGCGCTTGCTCGAACTCACATTTTTCCGAAAAATTTTGCATGCTGGTTTTGAGCATTGAAAGAACAGGACTTAAATTTCCTTTTGCAATATGTCCGATTTGCGCAATATAAGTATCATATTCTGAAATAGATTCCTTTCCTTCACAAGGTCCTTTGCAATTACCAATATGATATTCTAAACAAACTTTGAATTTCTTTTGCTCAATGTTTTTTGCAGAAAGATCAAAGGAACAATTTCGAATTGGAAATAATTCTTTGAGCAATGCTAAAAGGGTGTTTAATACTTTCACATTGGTATAAGGTCCAAAATACTGCGAGCCATCTCGAACAAATCTTCTAGTAGAAAAAATTCGGGGAAAAGGCTCTTTTTTTATACAAATCCAGGGATATGTTTTATCGTCTTTTAATTGGATATTGTATTTGGGTTGGTATTTTTTGATGAGGTTGTTTTCTAGCAATAACGCATCATTTTCCGTTTCAACCACAATGTATTGAATGTCAACAATCCGTTTTACGAGTAAGATGGTTTTACCGTTTTCTTGATTTTTATTGAAATAGGAGGAAACGCGACTTTTCAAATTTTTAGCCTTTCCTACATAAATAATTGTTCCGGCCGCATCAAAATATTGATATACCCCTGGACTTGAAGGAAGAGATTTAATTTTTAGCGTTAATTCCTCTGATTTTGCCGACACATTTACGTTTTATTCCTTCAAAAATAAGCTTTTTTTGGTAATCATAAGAGAAAGTATACTTTCGAAGAACGAATGATAATGAAGTGAAGGAATATAAGAGTTGGCGTAAATAAGAAAATCAAATCCTATTTTCAACTAGACGAACACCTAAAATTTACCTAAATAGACCCAATACCCAACACCTATAAACCAACACCCACCCCTACTTATCCTTAGAAATAATCTCAAACAATTCGTTCAAATTAGGAGAAATGATGATTTCAATTCTTCTGTTTTTCGCCTTATCTTTTAAATCAACAGGAATGTATTCAGAACGACCAGCTGCCATTAATTGCACAGGGTTCATTTTAGAATTTGCGGTCATTATTTCCACTACAGCGGTTGATCGTAAGACAGATAATTCCCAGTTATTTCGTGGACTTGTTGAACTACTGAATTTATCAGTGTCGGTATGTCCTTCCACAACAATTTCTACTTCTTTCTCTGTTTCTAGTACTTTGGCTAAATCAATTAATGCTTTTTTACCTTCTGTTTCTACGACCGTACTTCCAGAACTAAATAATAATTTCGCCTCCAGACTGACGTATATTTTTCCGTTTTTTTGAACAACTGTTAACCCTTTATTTTCAAAACCTTTTAATGCGTTGGCAACTTTACTTTTCAAAGCTTTTACAGCATCATCTTTCCGCTGAATCATTTCTTCTAATTCATTCACGCGTTGCTCTCTTTCAGTTAAAAGACTAGATTTTAGCGCAAGTTCATTTTCTAATGCTGTTAAAACATCACCTTTTCTTTGTAGTTCTAAATTCTTAGCCTCCAAATCATATTGAAGTCCTGCCGTTTCTTTGGCGCCAGATAACCTTAATTTATCAAACTTTGCTTGCAGATGATCATTTTCGCCTACAATTTTTTCATATTGAATATGCAGTAAACGTAATTTCGCACCTAAATCAGTCGTGTCGATAATCAGCGCATCAATTTCTTTTTTTGCGACGTCGTGACGAGTTACTAAATCGGTGTATTTTCCTTCAAAATCTAATGAACTAGCCTTGTATTTCTCGAGTTCTGTGCTACAGATTTTTTCACGTTCCACAAGATCTTTGTATTTTTTTGCAGGAACGCATGAAAAAGTGATAAGAGAAAGGACAAATAATAAATTAAATATTTTCATATATGTTTTGTTTTTTAATGGTAATCTATAAATACACCTTTTAGACCTTTATTTATGTTAGCCTTTCTAAATTTTGGCTATTTCATAAAAATCACTTTTAGTGACAACAAAGATGAGGATGAAAACAGTTCACATAAAGGTCAATTGTAAGAAATTATGAACGTAGAAAGGTGTATAAAGCTTTTTTTGTCGTTTTCCCTTGTCTGGATTGACTTGCTGCATCAAGAATTATTGAAAATAATCATTCGATTTTAAGTAAAATATATAAAACCCGAAACTCAAAATAAATTCTAATTGTTAATGAGTTATCTACCTTTGGTTAGCAGCTTTTTGGTATATTTGCTTTGTATAAAAACAAATTAAATGAAACATATTTTTTCTTTACTTCTCTTACTTTTTATTTCTCACACAGCCATTTCTCAAAAAAAAGAAATTGACTATAGAGCATATAATGAGTGGAAAAAATTAGAAGCTCATTGCATTTCAAATGATGGAAAATTTGTTTCTTACACTATAAAACCGCTGCGAGGAGATGGTTATCTATACATTTATAATCAAGTTAAAAATAAATTAGACTCTATTCCAAGAGGATATAATCAACAATTTTCAGGGAACTCCAATTTTCTTGTTTTTAAAATTACACCTGGCTTTGATACCTTGAGAAATTGTGAATTAAATAAAATTGACAAAGAAAAATGGCCAAAAGATAGCTTAGGAATTTATTTGCTGGAAAAAGATTCATTGATAAAAATTTCGAAATTAAAATCATTCACCTTACCAGAAGATGGAGACTGGTTAAGTTATACCTCAGAATACAATTCTCTTGTGGAGGAAATTGCAAATCCAAAAGATTCCGTTGAAGAAAAACCGATCACGCCGATAAAAGTAGAGATTCCGAAAAAATCAAAATTTACTTTTTTTAAAAAGAAGAAGGAAGTGGTAGTAGCACCTGTCGCGAAAGTGGAGGAAAAACCAGTAGAGAAGGAAGAAAAATATAAATCGGATGGGAAACTTTTTACTAGTTTAAATGCTATAACGGGAGAAAAACAGCAATATATTGATGTGACTGAATTTGTAGTTTCTAAAAAGGGAAAATATGTAGCCCTGATTTCGCATAAAAAAGAGAAAAAAATAGTCACGTATCAGTTCGCTATTTTGGAGCCTAAGTCAGGTGATTATTCTGTAGAAGCGACAAAAAAAGGCTTTAGTAATTGTACTTTTAATCATTCCGAAAAAGCATTAACACTTCTATCTACCGAAGATACGACGGAAAACAAACAGTTCGAATTGAATTATTTAGAATTAAAATCAAAAAAATTTATCACGCTTATTGATACATCTACAGCGTCAATTCCTGTTGAAAAAAGCATTAGTGACAATCGTTCTCCTGTTTTTTCTAAAAATGATGAACTTTTATTTTT
>CAMDAO010000049.1 GCA_945888595.1 Chryseobacterium gleum
ATCACTTGAATAATCCATGAAATTATAGATGTGTAAAGTAGAAGAACCACCTGTACAAGAATTTGTACCAACAACACAATCAGAATTAGATCGTTTGTGTCTTGGCGTATCAGGACAACAATCACCACTCGTTCCACAAACAGCATCAGTTGGACAAGTAGATCCTGTACCGTCCCCTTCAAAAGTATGATACAAATTCAATGCATGGCCAATTTCATGAGTAGGTGTTATGTTTCTATTTGTATAGGATTTCAAATTATAGCCAATGGTACCATTTAAATCGTATCCAAATGCATTAAATAACATTACTGCTCCATCATACGTCGCTGACGCACCGGCGAAATAGGCATACCCCTGTGTTCCAGAGCCTCCGTCATTATTATCTATTTCAGTGACAATCCAAATATTGTAATATTTAGTGTTATCCCATTTACTCGCAGCCTTAACAGCGACCTCATTAGTAGAAGTAATACCCGAGGTATTATAACCAGAAATAGCATTAGCGTTGTAGCGTACAATTCCAGTAGATGGATTATTACTAGCATCGCGTTTTGCAAGACAAAATTCAATTTGAGTATCAACACCACCGGTGTAGGGACTTTGAGCTCTATATGCTTTTGTCATATAATCAATAGCACTTTGAATTTGTGCATCAGAAATATTAACTGTAGGCGCGGCTATTGTACTAATAGCTTGTCCAGTATGCATAACATGAACAACAATTGGAATTATTTTTACAGCTTTTTCTGTTGAAGGATTTTTCGCGTATTCTAATAGATATGCTTCATCTGCTTCTCTTTTAGCTCTGTATTCTAAATCATTTTCCATCAAAAACGTATGACGTTGAGAAGATATACATTCCTCTTGAGCAGAAACAGGGAACTGTTTTTCGACTGAAAGTAATATTTGAGAGTATGACTCTATAGAAAATAATGGTGTAATTAAAATCAGTAGACAAAAGTGTAACTTTTTGTAATTTGTTTTCATAGTGTAACTTTATGTTTGCGCATTAAATCTACAACAAATAAAAAACAAATAACAGTTATTAAGTGTGTTTTTTTTAAACAAATGAAATTATACCAGATAAAACATTGTTAAAAACCATTAAGAAAACAAAGAATCTACGAATTCCGTTTTATTAAAAACTTGTAAATCATCGATTCCTTCCCCTACTCCGATATATTTAACAGGTATTTTCATTTGATCAGAAATACCAATTACAACACCTCCTTTTGCCGTTCCATCTAGCTTTGTGATTGCTAGAGCATTAATATTTGTGGCTAATGAAAATTGTTTTGCCTGCTCGAAAGCATTTTGGCCTGTTGAACCATCTAGTACTAACAAGATTTCATGCGGTGCACCTGGAATAACTTTTTCCATCACACGCTTGATCTTTGTTAATTCATTCATTAAATTGATTTTATTATGAAGACGGCCAGCTGTATCAATAATGACCACGTCTGCATTTTGAGCTTTTGCAGACTGTAAAGTATCAAATGCAACAGCAGCTGGGTCTGCACCCATTCCTTGATGAACGATATCTACTCCTACCCTTTGCGACCAAATAATTAATTGATCAACGGCTGCTGCTCTGAACGTATCTGCGGCACCTAACACCACTTTTTTATTGATTTTCTTAAATTGATGCGCCAACTTACCAATTGTAGTTGTTTTTCCTACCCCATTTACACCAACTACCATGATAACATAAGGCGTATTTTCTACTTTCGGAACATCAAATTCAACTAAATCTAAATTATTATTTTCTGCAAGTAAAACCCCAATCTCTTCTCTCAATACAGAGTTTAATTCTTCTGTTCCAATTACTTTATCACGGGCAACTCTTGACTCGATACGTTCTATTATCTTAAGAGTGGTTTCTACACCTACGTCAGATGAAATTAATATTTCTTCTAAATTATCTAAAACTTCAGAATCAACTTTAGATTTACCAATTAAAGATCGTGCAATTTTAGAAAAAAAACTCTGTTTCGTTTTTTCTAAACCTTTGTCAAGATTTTCTTTTTTATCTTTTGAAAATAAGCCGAAAAATGCCATAGTATAAAAAAATAAAAGCTTCCTCTAAATTAAAGGAAGCTTAATAATATAATGAAGGTATTAAAAGAATTAGTTTTTATCGAACCACTCTTTTACTTTATCGTTATGAACGATTTCTTCTTTAAATGAGTAAGATCCAGTTTTTTCAGATTTTACCATTCTAATAACTTTTGAATGCTCTTTACCGCCACCTTTTTGTAACGAAGCTACTACTTTCTTTGCCATGTCTTTTCTAAATTAACCGCGCTAACGCTTGTTATTATCATCAGCTCTCGCTAGTTCTTATTTTATTTCTTTGTGAACAGTATATCTTCTCAAGATCGGATTAAACTTTCTGATTTCCATTCTTTCCGGCGTGTTCTTTCTGTTTTTCGTTGTAATATAACGAGAAGTTCCAGGTTTTCCTGATTCCTTGTGCTCTGTACACTCTAGAATTACTTGAATTCTATTTCCTTTACTTTTCTTAGCCATTTCTAAACTATTTTATTCTGCCATTTCACAATGGGAGAACTAGTATTTACTTTAAGTATCCTTTCTCACGTGCCTCTTTAAGACAAGCGGAAATACCTTTTTTATTTATTGTTCTCAATGCAGAAGTTGAAATTTTCAACGTAATGTATTGACCTTCTTCAACAAGGAAGAATCTTTTTGAAATTAAATTCGGTAAGAATTTACGTTTCGTTTTGCGATTTGAGTGAGAAACATTGTTTCCAACCATTACCGACTTACCTGTTAATTGACAAACTCGTGACATTTCTTATATGTATTAGCTTAATTCTAAAAGCGAGTGCAAAGTAAGTAATTTTAAATCTAAATTGCAAGTATTTTTCTACTTAATTTTCATTTGCAATTCCTAAGAGGCTGCATCTTAGCAAATTTAGGGAACTTAAAACAGTCATTAAGATATTCCTTTCCCTATTATCACCAAAAAGAAACTTCACTCCAATAGTCTGTTTTTCAGTTGATATACCTACCCAAACTGTCCCTACGGGCTTATCGTTTGTTCCACCATCTGGGCCCGCAACTCCGGATGTAGAAATACATATATCTACCCCTAATTTCTTTCTACCATTTTCAGCCATTTGAATAACCACTGCTTCACTAACAGCTCCGAAATTTTGTATATCATCCATTCTGACCTCTGCTAACTTCTCTTTTAAACCATTAGAATAGGTCAACAAACTTCCTTGGTAATATGCTGATGATCCTGCAACAGAAGTCAAAGCTTCAGCGATGGCTCCTCCTGTACAACTTTCAACCGTACCAATTGTTTTATTCTGTTTTATTAGTAAATCCCCGACAACACTGCTCAATGTTTCTTCTCCTCTTCCAAAAACATGTTGCGGTAATTCGGTGGTTAACTGCGTGAAATACGTTTCAATCTTTTCATCATCACTTTCTCCATTCGGTGAAGTAATTCTCAGTTTCAGCGAACCGACTGACGGTAAATAAGCCAGCCCAAAACCATTATCATGTATGCTTTGCTCCCATTCTTTCATTCTGTCCGCCAGATAAGATTCACCAATTCCCTGCAATAATATTGTTTTGTGGTAAATCGAATCTCCCATAAAAATACTTTTTAGCCTAGGAAAAACTTCATCCTTCATAATACCTTTCATTTCATAAGGAACACCTGGCAAACTGATCACAATCACTCCATTATGTTCAAACCACATACCTGACGCTGTTCCACGAGTATTTTCTAAGATGGTACAATTAATAGGTAAAGCTGCTTGTTGAATATTTACATCTAACATTTTTCTTCCTCTAGCGGTAAAAAAATCTTGAACATTTTTTAGCACTTTTTCATTTATGGCCAGCGTTGTATTAAAAAACTGACAGAGCGTATGCTTCGTGATATCATCTTTTGTTGGACCTAAACCACCTGTAATTATAACTAAATCAGCTGTTGCAACCACTTCTTCAATCGCTTGGAGAATCGAACCTTCATCATCTGAAATTGTCAAACATTTTTTAACAGGAATCCCAACAAGAGACAATTCTTGTCCGAGCCATGATGCATTCGTATTGATCGTTTGTCCAATAAGTAACTCATCCCCAATTGATATTATTTCTGCTTTCATACTGTTTTCCGATCCTACTTTAACGAATGAAAAAGTCTTTGTTTCCAATTCGTCCATTTATATTTCTTTGCAAATAAAACCAATAAAAGTGGTTGAATTACAATCAATGTGATTATATTTTCGATACCAAAAGAGGGAGGACTTTTATCTATAAATAAAGCATCTGTATGAAATGCTTGCCAATTATTCGTCACAATCAAAGCTGCAAAAATATTGTTAATCGCATGATACCCCATTGTTAATTCCAAGCCATCGTCCATCAAAGTAACTATCCCTAAAAATAATCCGTTAACAATATAATACACCAGCATGATTGTACCAAGTTTTTCAACTTCTGGATTCGCTCCATGCATCAAACCAAAAAGTACGCCAGTGATAGCTACAGGGAAAATACCTCTTTTAAAGATAGATCCAAAACCTTGAAATAAATATCCTCTAAAAAGCACCTCTTCACACGTTGTTTGCAATGGCAAAATAAAAATTGAAATAAAGAACAGTATAAAAAAAGTAGAAGCATCGAAATTCCACTCAATTGGATAACCAGCTAAAAATGAAATGACTAAAAAAATTGCCATGACCGAACCCCAAACAGAAAAACTAAAGAAAAATCTTTTCCAATCGAAAGATTCGCGGATAGTAAACAAGGTTAAGACATTTCTTTTATGAATGATCTTTATGCAGACAAACAGCGTTAACAAGACAACAATAAATGGAAAAAGGACGATTGTCAAAAATAAATTATTTCCAAAAACACTTATCATCGCTGGCGTATCAATACTTTTCGTTAAGTCGAATGAGGAAAAATACAAACTAACATACATTGGAATATAACCCAACAGTATATATGCTGCAACGACAATACTTATTGTTAATAAATACTGTGATGCATCATTCCTTCCTTTTATTCCTGCTTTTACAAACATTATTTTACTACTATAAAAAAAAGCTTTGTGAGATCACAAAGCTTTAAAGTATTTATTGAAACATATCTTTTACCCTTTGAAAGAAGCCCTTTTCGTTTCCATCTGGGTTGGGCTTGAAATTTTCACTCCCTTTTAATTTTTCAAGAATGTCTTTTTCTTCTTTTGAAAACTTTTTTGGTGTCCACACATTTATATGAATAAAAAGATCTCCAATACCATGTCGTTGCAAAACTGGCAATCCCTTTCCTTTTAAACGAAGCATTTTACCACTTTGAGTACCCGGTTCAATTTTTATTTTTGCTTTCCCATTCACAGTAGGAACTTCAATTGTTTCCCCTAAAACTGCGTCAACAAAATTAACAAAGGCTTCATAATGAAGATTTTCTCCCTCACGACGAAGTTCTTCATGTTTAACCTCTTCTATTACAACTATCAAGTCTCCTGGAATTCCATTAAATGGACCAGCATTTCCTTTTCCTGAAACACTTAACTGCATATCATTTTCAACTCCTGGCGGGATTTTCACTTCAATAACCTCCTCCATTCGTTTTAATCCTTGCGCATCTGCATCTGAAGGACGTTTATCAATCATTTTTCCAGCTCCTTGACAAGCATGACAAGTTGACTGTGTTTGCATTGCACCCAAAAAAGTTTGAGCCACTCGCATGATTCTTCCGGAACCATTGCAAGTAGAACACGTTTTATAGGTTACCCCGTCCGCATTTACTAATTTGTTTACTTTGATTTTTTTGGTGACCCCATCAGCAATTTCTTCTAAGGTCATTTTCATTTTAACTCGTAAATTTGTTCCTCTCGCTCTTTGAGATCCACCACCACCGCGACTTCCTCCAAAACTTCCTCCACCGCCAAAACCACCTCCAAAAACATCTCCAAATTGAGAAAAGATATCATCCATGTTCATTCCGCCACCGCCGAATCCACCGCCTCCATTCATTCCAGCATGACCAAATCGATCATACTTAGAACGCTTATCAGAATCACTTAATACTTCATATGCTTCTGCCGCTTCTTTGAATTTATCCTCAGAAGCTTTATCATCAGGGTTTTTATCTGGATGATATTTCAGCGCCATTTTACGATACGCCTTTTTAACTTCTGATTCATTTGCACTCTTAGAAACACCAAGTATCTCGTAAAAATCTCTTTTTTTACTCATGACTTTATTTTTATTGAATTGTTTCTATGTCTTTATTTTACAGTAAAAACAAATCCATCAAATTTTTTATTTTCAACTTCAATACTGAAATTACACTATTGAAAAATAATGTTATTGTCCAACTACGACTTTAGCGAAGCGAACCACTTTATCGTTTAATAAATATCCTTTTTCAACATCATCCACCACTTTCCCTTTCAACTTTTTCTCTGGAGCTGGAATATTAGCAATCGCCTCATGAAACTCACTATCGAAAGGTTCCCCCTTTGATTTCATTTGCTTCAAACCTTTTCCTTCTAAAATTCCACGAAATTTAGTTGCAACCAATAAAAAACCTTCTTTTACAGCTTTAATATCATCTGACTTCTCATTGTTTAAGATCGCACGGTCAAAATCATCTAAAACTGGAATCATATCTTTAATAACACCAGCGCTTGCTGAACCGATTAAATCTATTCTTTCTTTATTTGTACGACGACGATAATTATCAAACTCCGCATACAAACGAACGAATTTATCATTCATTTCTTCATATTTATCTTCCCACGTAAGTTCAACTGGCTCTGGAGTAACTTGCGTTTCCTCAGCGCTACTTTCAGTGTTTTCTCCCGTTACATTTTCAGTTTCTGTTACCGGTATTGCTTGCTCCTCGTTCATTTCTTTTTCCTCAGACATCTTATTTTGATTTTTGATACATTGCACTTCTCAAAGATATTGCCATTCTATGAATACAGACAGGATGGCAGTAAACTACAACTCACCTGTGAAATCTTGTCAGATAAATTGAACGAGAATTTTCAAAAAATATTTTGTTAAATTTTTGATAATAAAAAATCTATTCATTTTATTTCAAGTAATTTAGCAAAGAATCAAAAAGTTAAATTTAATTTTTACAGCTTATGAAAACGACACAACTACTTTTTTGTACATCACTGATTATCCTAAATTTACACTACAGCTTGGCTCAAAATGAAAATTTAGGAAGAGAATTTGCATCCATTGATTCCGAATTACAAAAATGGGATCAACTTCGAGGAGAATGGCTTTCAAAAAGTATTCTCGCTATTTCTCAAAATCAACCTACACCTGATAGAAATTTTCCCGAAGATTTTACTCCTTATGAGTTATATTCGGTGATTCCAATGCCTGTTAGAGAAACAATTAGAGGAATTGCAAGTGCGCAAAGAAATACCGCAAGAAACGATGGCTCAAACATACAAGCATGGGAAAATATAGTAGAATTATTTGTTAGACCAACTTGCCAAACCGTATCTGGAAGAACATTTGGCGACCCTCACTTCAGTTCTTTCGATGGAAATTCATACTCTTTGCAATCCGTTGGGGAATTTATCCTTGCTAAATCGAACAATGGATATTTTGAAGTACAAACGCGTCAAAAAGCAAACGGACCTGATTTCGCTTTAAACATAGCAGTAGCGATGAATGTAGGTGGTGATAGATTTTGTATTTATGGTGGTGAAAAACCTGATTCAGATCATTCAACAGATCTTCGCTTAAATGGAAGACCTGTGCATATCGAAAATTCAACCTACTTTTTACCTCATGGAGGAACTGTTAGAAATACTCGCAATAATTACATTATTACTTGGCCAACAGGCGAAAAAGTTTCAATACAAAAGGCAGTTTCTGGTTTTATGAATGTAACAACACTTGTTTACCCATGCGTCTTAGGAGGTTATCAAGGATTACTTGGTAATGCCAATGGAACACCAGATGACGATTTAAAAACTCCTAATAGACCGAATGATTCACAATTATTTTCTTCACTTACAAGATTTAATGGTCCTTTTGGAAACACTCCTTTAAATGAAGCGGCAAATAACGCTGAAAAGGACTATCTTGAGCGTTTATCAAAAGATTTTGGCTCGTATTGGAGAGTGACGGATATGAATACATTGTTTGATTATGGTATTGGGCAAAACTCCAACTCTTTTACAGACTTATCTTTTCCAAGCAATCACAGGACTGTTGGAGACTTAAATCAAAGTCAAATTGCTACTTCGAGACGAAATTGTGAAAACCAAGGTATCACTGGATCTGATTTGCGAGGTTGTATTTTTGATAATGCCTATCTAAATATTCCTCCAGCACCACAACCAATTATCACAGATGCGACCGATGGAGTCATTCTACCAAGAATCCCTAAAGAAAATGGTGCACCAAACGTTAATAAGCCAATCCTACCAAAAGAGCCTGCGACTGAATTAAACAACTCAAATGGGCTTCCTGCTAAAATTGAAAATGTGGATGAATATAAAGTAATCACTCCTGTTCAAAACCAACCAATTAGCAAACCTGAAACAAAAAGCGAAAAAACAACGACACCAAAAACGACAAGTGTTGAACCCGTTTATTATCCGCCAATTGAGGAACCTAAACCAGAGAAAATTATAATTTCCCCGTCACCAACTTCATCCCCGAGTCCTGTTTTTTCTTCTCCTGCGAGCAAACCGCAACAAGCACCTGGGCCTTCACCAGTATCTAAGCCACCTGCAAGTGCGCCGACAAAAACACCAACGACTATTCTAAAAAAGGGTAATTAATAAATACTTTTACAAGTGAAAAAGGTCCAAAATAGATTGTTATTTTGGGCCTTTTTTGTTACGTATAGAATTAATTTACGGATTAAACATGAACGAGCAGTTAATATTTTCTGGGGATCTATAACGATATCTTTCAAATCAAATCTCATCTAACCCTCAAATCTACTTCGATTATTATTTTCTGACTTTTCCTTGATGAAAAGTAAGCAAAAATCAAGGATCTTTCCAAGGAATTTTTTACTCCATTACATTTCGTAAAACCTTACGTAAATACTTTCCTTCACTCCTTGCTCTATCGTTTAGTCTTCAAAAGCGATGCTTTTTCTTTTTCGCGGAAAAAGCGAAACGCGATTACGGAAAAATTTACAACGAATTCTGTGGAAAGACCATTTCAACTTCGCTTCGAAATTAAAATAAGTAGTAACGATTTTTTTTTGATATTTTAAATTAGTCCCCAACTTTTGGTATTGATCCAAAATGAACGAGCAGAAAATTGTATTTTTACTTTTCTTTGTCAATACACCGCAACATTTCTAAGCTAATTTTGATCAAACATAGCGTGATTTATTTTTCATTTAGTATGTTTGTGAAATGAATACACCCGAAATAGCAGATATGATTGTAAAACCTGAAGGATATTATGCAAATATTCGATCAGAGATGTTAGATTTTATTCCACAAGATGCGAAAAAAATTCTTGATTGTGGTTGTGGTGAAGGGCATTTTGGAAATGAAGCTAAAAATCGATTTAAAGCTGAAGTTTGGGGACTCGAAATGGATGTTACTTCAGCTGAGACAGCAAAAGGTCATTTACACACTGTAATTCAAGGTGATTTAGCTACTACTATTTCTGAAGTTCCTGCGGCCTATTTTGATTGTATTACGTTTAATGATGTACTCGAACATCTTGTAAATCCGTATGAAATATTGACGACTATCAAAGGGAATTTATCACCGAATGGAGTCGTAGTATGCTCAATTCCAAATGCTAGATATTGGCGCGTATTTAAAAAATATGTTTTTGGAAAAGATTGGAAATATGAAGACAATGGTGTGATGGATAGGACTCACCTGCGATTTTTTACCAAAAAAAGTATGATTAACATGTTTGAGGATCTGAACTATGAAGTTATCTCAATAAAAGGTTTAAAACCTACGCCTTCTGTCGGATTTCATATTCTTAACACGCTAACATTAGGCTATATCAAAGATTGCAAATACATACAATATGCATGCTTAGCAAGGCCGAAAAAAGAATCTTAATTTTGTACTTGAAAAAACTGATAAAGAAATTCTCCATCGGTCTTGATTAATTTTCATTAAAATCTGTCAACCTATTTTAGGACGACTTAGATATTTTTATTATTCAAATAATGAGCTTATCAAAAACCGAATTAAAAGATTTTCTCGATGCAAAAGTGATAGAATTTAATACTACTTCTTTTATTGAACCTGATCCAATAAGCATACCACATCGTTTCTCCCTGAAGGAAGACATTGAAATTTCTGGTTTTTTAGCTTCAACGATTGCATGGGGAAATCGCAAAATAATTACCAAGAATGGTCATAAAATGATGGATTTGTTAGGTGATTCACCTTATGATTTTGTAATGTCCCACGAAGAACACCAACTTGAAAGACTTGAGAGTTTTGTTCACCGAACCTTTAACGCCATGGATTTTAAATATTTCATAACCGCCCTAAAACACATTTATACAAACAAAGGCGGAATGGAAGCGATATTTCAACAATACCAAACAGAAAATTCCTTGCAACCCGCTATTCATGAATTCAATACCATTTTCTTTGAAATCGCACATCAAGAAAGAACAAGAAAGCACGTAGCTGATCCAGTAAAAGGCTCTGTTGCGAAGAGAATTAACATGTATTTGAGATGGATGTGCCGAAAAGACAATGCAGGAGTAGATTTTGGTATTTGGGATATTTCTCCCTCTAAGCTTTCATGCCCTTTAGATATACATTCAGGAAATGTAGCAAGAAAGTTAGGCATTTTATCTCGGACACAAAATGACGGAAAAGCGTTACTCGAATTAGACAACAATTTAAGAATTCTAGATCCAAATGATCCTGTGAAATATGATTTTGCTTTATTTGGCTTGGGTATATATGAAGGATTTTAGATTTATTTCCTTTCTCGATTAAAAATTAAACATGGTCCAAATTACTATAATCGCAACAACAATTAATTTATGAAAACTATTGTGATTATTCATTTCAATCGTGTGTTGCCCCTTTGAAAATTTTATACAAGTGCAATACATACGGAAAAATAGCATCCATAGATTCTGACGCTCCCTTCGTTGAACCGGGTAAAGCAAGAACTACTGTATTTTCCTTCACTCCCGCCAAACTTCTAGACAACATAGACAAAGGAGTTCTTTCTTGCCCATAATTCCGCATAGCTTCTGCTATTCCTGGGATTTCTCTGTCTAATAATGGGCGAATTGATTCTGGAGTCACATCTCTTACTGACAACCCTGTTCCTCCCGTATAAATCACTAAGTCCGTTTTTAATTGTACTTCATTCAATAAAACGTGTTGAATCTCCTCTTTTTCGTCCGCTACTATGATGTAGTCTTTTATTTCAACACCACATGAAAGTAATTTTTCAATGATCGCTTTCCCAGCTTTATCCTCTTTTACACCTTTGCTTATTGTATCTGAACAAACAACTACTGTCGCTTTTAAACCTTTGGGGAATTTATCTTTCCAATCTGATTTCCCTCCTTTCTTATTGAGTAGTCGAATATTTTGAATCTCAATTCCTTTATCAATCGGCTTCAACATGTCATACATTGTCAGAGCAACAACGCTTGCTCCGTGCATCGCCTCCACTTCCACACCTGTTCTGTAAATGCATTTTACATCCACCTCAATAAAAATTTTCAATCCCTCAATTCGATAACTTACTTTCGTATATTCAACTGGTAAAGGATGACAATCCGGAATCATATCTGACGTTTTTTTCACAGCGAATAACCCTGCAGTTTTAGCCATCTCAAAAACATCACCTTTTGGAACCGTTTTATTTACCACCGCGTCAATGGTTTCTTGTTTACTAACTAAAACAATTGCTTCAGCAGTTGCTATTCTCAACGAACTACTTTTATGCGTTATTTCTACCATGACTATTGATTTACTTTCCAAACATGTGATTCATCTTCTAAATTTTCTTTGCCGAAAATAGGAGATTTTAATTTTATTTCTTCCACAATAAATTCGATTGCCTTTTGAGCCGCTTTTCTATGAGCAGATGAAACAAAAACAAATAAACAAATTTCACCTATTTTCACCTCTCCTAAACTATGATAAATATGCATGCAAGTTAAATCGAACTTTGAAAATGCTTCTTCTCTGATTTCTTCAAATACTTTATTTGCCATATCAACATGACTTGTATACTCAATCGAAATAACACTTTTTGAATCAATTATATCTTTACGAACTTGCCCTAAAAATAGTTGGTGCGCTCCAATTGTTGTTTTCGATTGGTGTTTCCCGATTGATTCGCCAATAAAAGTCGACGATATTGGTCCTTCAATAAAACAATTTTTTACTTTTTTTGGTTCCATTGTATATGATTTTTCTTGTATTTTCTGATCACCCGTTAAACTTCCAATAATTTAGAAATCAGTTCATCCGTAATTCCTCCCCTTACACTTTTTACATTCGAATATCCAAACTGATTTCTCAGTATATCTAGCGCTTTCATACTTCTGACTCCAGATTTACATAGAAGTAAAACATTACCATGCCTATTTATCTGAGAATATAATTCAGTCAATTCACTAAGAGGAACATTTACTACCGTATCGCTCTCCAAAACAGGTAATTCAAACGGTTCGCGCACATCAATAATTTGAAAATTACTTAAATCAATTAACTTATAGTCAACTTCATAAATAGAATCACTTAAAGTACAAGGTCTAATGTATTTTACTGGATTTAATTTTTTTTCTACTAATAAATCATCGTATAAATTTTCTTGACTTTTAGAGAGATTAAAATAGGTAACCTGATTGTTTAAACTATTAAAAATCATTAATTTACCACTTAAAACTTCACCTATACCTAGAATCATTTTTATCACTTCATTCGCCTGATACAAACCTACAATTCCTGGTAAAACACCCACTACCCCTGAAGAATTGCAATCAGCAGTAGATTCACTTGATGGAAAATCTTTGAATAAACACCTGTACGTTGGACCATTTTGCCAATTAAAAACACTGATTTGCGCTTCAAATTTAAAAATCGACCCATATACTAAAGGCTTATTTAATAATACACAGACATCATTAATCAAAAATCGAGATTCATAATTATCTGTACAATCTACAACAACATCAAAACCCTCAAAAATATCAATACTATTTTCAGCAGAAAGACGAACAGGATAAGCCACATACTCTATAAAAGGGTTGACTTTCTTTAACTTAGTAATCGCCACTTCAGCTTTATTCTTTTTCACATCATCAAAATCAAATAATATTTGACGATGTAAATTAGAAACCGAAACTTGATCAAAATCCATCACACCAAGTGTTCCAACACCCGCAGACGCCAAATACCTTAGCACTGGACAGCCTAAACCACCTGCTCCAATAATTAATACTTTTGAC
Source organism: Chryseobacterium gleum (assembly GCA_945888595.1). Taxonomy (GTDB): domain Bacteria; phylum Bacteroidota; class Bacteroidia; order Flavobacteriales_D; family Crocinitomicaceae; genus CAIUKX01. The sequence goes on from CAMDAO010000049.1 coordinate 13,450, forward strand.
TGCTTTAATTTCTCCTGTCCACTGATACCAATAGGCTCCAGTAGCATTTGCCTATCATAATATTGTAACTCTTCTTTTGTCAGCATTTCATTCATTTTTAACCACCAGCAAATGGAGGCAGAATTGCAATTATTTCCCCCACTTCAGCACTGGATATATTTTCTTTTATCACATTGTTTATAGCAATCTGAAAGGTCATTGACTTTAACAAAGGATAGCTATCGATAATTAGATCTCTCACATTCACATCTTCTCCTTTAAAATCGATTAAAATAGATGTTTTTGAGATACCTAATTTTTCAGCAACCATGCCATAAAACTGAACTTCATTTTCCATCTTCTATCCATTTTAAATCCTCTTTTGTATTTACGTTCATCAACTGATTTTCAATACCCACCAATTGATAATCTTCCAATTGAATTACTTTGGAATCCACTTCATCAATCAACAAACTCACTTTCAACTGCTCACTTTCAATTTTCTCTAAAATTTTTTCTGCAATACTTTTAGAATAAATTCCAATTAACGGATGTATTTTATCTTTATAAGCAACAACTGTAATTTTCTCATCCCCAGAATTATCGATCAATGTTTCAATCATTTCTTTTGAAACGCAGGGAACATCGCAACTTACTATAATATTTTTTTCAGTTTGAACCTGTAAAAGCCCAGTATAAATTCCAACTAGAGGACCTTTTCCTTTAATAACATCCTTAAAAACAGGTACATTAAACCTCTCATATCCCGAATTATTAGCAACAATTATCACTTTTATTTTCAGTGCCGCAAAGATAGTCAGAAGATAGTCAATCATTGGTCTCCCTTTTAAAAGTAATAAACCCTTATCAGAACCCATTCGAGAACTTTTACCACCCGCTAATATAATTGCAGTATATGTCATCCCCATTTAATTTTACTCACTTTTTTATTTAGATATTCGATTGTTTCTTTGTTTAATTTATCAAATTGCACCACCATTTTCTTTCCTGCATCACTTACGATGGAGCCTCCTCCATCTTTTCCTCCAATTTTACCAACGACAACTGGTTCTTCACATTGAGAATTCATAGAATTAACCAATTCCCACGCTTTTTTATAGGACATTTTCATCGCCTTTGCTGCTTTTGATATCGAACCATACTCATCAATTTTACTCAATAAATCAATACGACCTTTCCCTAAAAAAGTACCATTATCTGTGAAGATCCAAATTCTACTTTTTACTTTATATTCAATTTCAGAACTCATCGTTGTATCATTTTATAAATATCGAATACCAAAAAAACTACTATCCAATTAAATCATAAGAATTTCCACTATATCCCCTTTTTTCCATTCTGTTCTGCCCTCTTCAAAAATAGCAATACAATTAGCCGTTACAAAAGAACTCAACATAGCGGAACTTTGAGCTGGTAACAAATCAACTGTATCAATTGTAGCCAAACCTTTTAGTAAATGAGAAATATCAGCGGACTTTGAATAATCAATATCCACAGCCACTTTAGCGCGTGAGACAAAACTTTTTTCTCTACCAATCATTTTAGCTAAACAAGGTAAGACAAATAAATAAAAAGAAGTCAAAACTGCGGCAGGATTGCCAGGCAAACCAAAAACAATTTTATCATTTATTTCGCCAAAGAACAGTGGTTTACCAGGTTTTTGTTTCACTTTATAAAAAATTGTATTTACTTTTAAGTCAGACAACACTCTTCCCACAAAATCATAATCACCCACTGAAATTCCACCTGTAAAAATCACAATGTCACTTGTTTGTATCTCTTTTTCAAAGGTATCCTTCACCTCATCATATGTATCTCTTGCACTGACAGATTTAGCTTCAAATCCAAAACTTTTTAATCCAGCTAATAAGGTATTTGAATTAGATTCATAAATCATTCCCACTTCTAACTTATCCCCTAATTTGGTCAATTCATTTCCAGTGGTGATAATAGTAATTCTCGGCTTAGAAAAAACAGATACTTCACTCACACCAATCATGGATAAAAAACCAATTGCACCAGGATTAAGAATCGTACCTTTCTCAATTGCCAAATCACCCATTTTAATCTGCTCGCCAATTCTACGAATATTAGCTCCTTGTTTAGGCATTACCAAAATCTTTATTTGATCACTAAACGTGAGAACATCTTCTTGCCGCACAACAATCGTCGTATTTCCCGGAATCATTGCACCCGTATAAATACGAATCGCCTCTCCTGGTTTTAACTTAATAACGCTTGCATTATCACCCGCCTTAATTTCACTCACCAAGCGATAAATATCTTCCGAATCATTCGTATTGATTGCATACCCGTCCATCGCCGACTGCGAAAAAGGAGGAAAAGAAATGGGAGAAAGTACATTGTCCGAAGCAACAAATCCTAAAGCTAAGTCAGTCGACAAAAGCACTTTTTTAAGCTTTTTAGTATACTTTTCAACTTTATTTAGTGCTCCATTTAAACTTTCCATAGTAAAACCTTTATTTTTCAACGTACAAATTAGATATTAACGATTCTTCCTGCTGCAATACTATAAATTCACTCCATTCTTCCCTACACTATTTTTCAATAATTTCATTCATAACAAGATACTACTAATTAACCACCTATAGAAATCATTGCTCGATTTTTTATTTTTGAAACTTCTAATTTATCAAAAGATTTATTTCCTCCGCGTTCTTTTTCTTTCCCTTTAATATTTTCAATAATCATTTCTTCAATTTCTACTCCATTTCTATGAGCTGTCAACAAATCTAATTCAGATTGTGAAAAAAGGCAATTTTTTATTTTCCCATCTGCTGTTAAGCGAATACGATTGCATGTATCACAAAATGGATTTGTAACTGAACTAATAATCCCAAACGAGCCTAGCCCACCTGTAATTTTATAATTTCTTGTGGTATCATTTGGTCCGTCGACAAGTTTTTCAACTAATTTATTTCCAAAAAATGCG
>CAMDAO010000050.1 GCA_945888595.1 Chryseobacterium gleum
AGGCGATAAAGTATTACAAGCAAGAACATTACCGATTATTTATGGAGCGCAAAAATCAAAATTAATCGCGGGAATTATACTTTTCTTAGCACCCATTTTCTTTATAATCTTATTTCTATTAAAATTAAAAGCTGACGGTTTATTTTTTCAAAATTTACTCATATTTTTACCTGTCGTAATTTCTTTATTTTTAAATCTAGTATCTGCTTTACTTCTTATTAAATCAGTTACTCGTAAAGAATTAAAAACGGTTGAACTTTTTGTAAAAATAGCTATGCTTATGGGTTTATTACTGCCTTTTTATTGGATACTTCTTTCGTAATGATTAAAAATAAAAAATTAATTTTAGGTTCAAAATCGCCTAGAAGAAAAGAATTACTTGAAGGTTTAGGAATACCATTCACGATTCGCACGAAAGATACAGACGAATCTTTTCCTTCTTCTACACTCCCTTTTGATGTCCCTTTGTTTATTGCTAATAAAAAAGCAAAGGCATTAACTGAGGAAGCAGCAATGGATGAAATTATTTTATGTGCAGACACGGTTGTCATTATCAATAACACCATTTTAGGAAAACCAACCAATGAGAATGAGGCAATCAATATGCTTCAATTATTGTCAGGTAAAACCCATGATGTCATTACAGGTGTAGTAATCGCTTCCAAGGAGAAAACAATTACGTTTGATGTAGCAACTAAAGTGACTTTTAAAACACTTGATACAGAAGAAATTAAACACTATATTTCCAACTACAAACCCTTTGATAAAGCAGGTGCGTATGGTATTCAAGAATGGATTGGTTTTATAGGTGTGACAACGATTACTGGCTCTTACTTTAATGTTGTTGGACTTCCTACACATGAGGTGTATGAAGCATTAAAATCGTTTTAACTTGAATTGATTACTTTCCTAGCACTTTGTCAAACAAAAAAAAGCCGTATTTAAATTAAACACGGCTTTCAAATTATTAAAAACTACTTTTTATCTCACTTTATAGGAAACAAATCGATTTTTTGCATTTTTGAATTCTTCATCATCATCTTCTGTTCCTTCTGCTGGTTCTGAATTTGCAACTGGAGTGGCAATTAATATTGATTCGGCGATTCCTTTTGATATCAAATATTTCATTATTGCAGAGATTCTCTTACTACTCATATCAACAAATTCTGGTTTATCTACTGCTAATTTTTCTTCCAGTTCATCAGAATGACCAACAATTTCAAGTTTCAATGATGCGTTTGCTTTCATCAAATTTGCTATTAAATCTAAAGATACCATCGCGTCTGGTGTTAATTTATCTCTCCCAAAACCAAAGTAAGAATTTTGCTTTTCAATTTGGTCTTTCGCTGACATTGAACTATTGGTATTGGCTACTTTCTGATAAATCATTTTTGAATAAGACATCTCTTCTGCTTGACCACCACAATCACAGACAAATTCATCTGAGATCATTGTCACTGTAATATTATCAATATAGTAATAAGCGGCAGAAACTTGAGCTGCTTTTACTTTTGGATCCTTTTTTATTTTCTCAGATTTTGTATTTTCATTTGAGGTAAAATTTCCGATTGTAATAAATTTTTCACCTCCTTGCGCATAATAAGTCCCGCAAACTTGATCCCAATTATAAACAGCATTAAAAACTTTATCATTTCTGTCCAAAACATCTGTTTTCTCCATAATAGAAGTTTTTGAATCTGTACCAAATTGTTTTTCACTAAATTTTACACCTATTTTGTTTGATGCATATTTAGATAATTCAGCGAGTGAAAGATTAAATTTTACACAATATTTCATTCCCTTTTTTAAGGGTGAATTCAAATGCGCCATAATATACGTGCGAGGAATAGCATCTCCGTAGGAAAAACCAACAATACCAGCATAATTTGCACCATCCTTTGCATCTTCTTTTCCGTAAATATTTTCAGGTGTATTTATATCAAGAACTTTGGAAGGCGTGAAAATATCTGCTCTTGCGCCTGTTGGTGACATCCAGGGTTTAGCATTATCAATACATCCAAGAGCTTTTAACTTTCCTTCTAAATTTTCAAAGCTTCCATTTTCAACTAAGTTTTCTTCTTGCGCCTGCAAAGAGAATGACAGAATTGCGATGGGTAATATGGCAAGAAATGATGTGATTCTTTTACTCCTTAATTTCATAATTTTTAACTGTTTTAATAAATGTTTTTACTTTCTCAGGGTCAACATCCGGATAAACTCCATGGCCTAAATTTACAATATGTCTTTTACTTTTGAATGAATTCAACAAATTATTTGTTGAATTCACAATATCATTGTGAGAAGCATATAATGCGCAGGGATCTAAATTACCTTGTAGAGTCCTTTTTTCACCTACCTCCTCTCTAATTTTAGCAATATCCATGTTCCAGTCTAGTCCGATAGTATTGCAATTCAATTGTGCAATGGCATTTATGGATGAAATTGCTCCTTTTGAAAAAAGAGTCAATGGAACATCCGAGATTGCTAAAGCAATTTTATTTAAATATTTCAATCCAAATTCAGCATATTGCTCTGTACCTAATATACCTGCCCAAGAATCAAACACTTGTAACATGTGAACTCCTGCTTTTACTTGCGCTTGCAAATACTGAATGGTTACTTCTGTGATCCGACTTAACAACTCATGTGCCAAAGTTGGATTGGTGTACAACATTTTTCTAGATTCTGAAAACGTTTTAGAACCTTGGCCTTCTACCATGTAACAGAAAATCGTCCATGGAGCACCTGCAAAACCAATCAATGGAACACGTCCATTTAATTCCTTGTTTGTGATTTTTATCGCTTCTAAGACATATCCCAAACGATCTTCAACATCGAAATTTGTTTCGGCATAGTTTAATTGTTCCGCAGATCGAATTGTTTTTTCAAACCAAGGACCTTTCGATTCTATCATTTGATATTCCAAACCCATTGCTTCTGGAACAACCAATATATCTGAAAAAATTATTGCCGCATCAACTCCTAAAAGATCAACAGGTTGAATAGTGACTTCAGCTGCAAATTCAGGTGTTTCAACTAATTCTTTAAATCCACTCAATTTACTTCTAACTGCTCGGTATTCTGGCAGTATTCTACCAGCTTGACGCATCAACCAGACAGGATAACGTTCTATGTTTTCTCCCCTTGCTGCGCGTAAAATAAGGTCATTCTGTAATTTCATCGTAACAAAGATAATTATTCCTTTTTGTTTAAAACCGGAGTTCGACTAAAATTTTACAATCAACGTTTAATTTAAAAAAAATGGAAAGACAATTTTACCAAACTATAGGAGCAATTTCCTTAGAAATTAAATACTCATTTGTTTTACTAAAATGCTTACAACCAAAAAAACCTCTATACGATGAAAGCGGAGAAGGATGAACGGATGTCAATACGCAATTTTTTATGGAATCAATGTTTTTACCTTTTTCTTGCGCCTTCGCACCCCATAATAAATATACTATATCTTCTTTTTGATCACTCAAAATCTGAATTACTGCATCAGTGAATTGTTCCCAGCCCTTATTTATATGACTTCCTGCTTGACCTTCTTTTACTGTAAGCGCACTATTCAATAATAACACTCCTTGTTTAGCCCATCTTTCTAAACTTCCATTCGGTGGAATAGATTGCTTCAAATCAGTTTCTATTTCCTTAAAAATATTGAGCAAACTTTTAGGAAACGGTTTCACATCTTCCTCTACAGAAAAACACAAACCATGAGCATGCCCTTTCGTTGGGTATGGATCTTGACCCAAAATAACAACCTTTACTTGCTCATACGAACACACTTCAAATGCACGAAAAAGGTTCTCTCTTGCAGGGAAAATTGAGGTTTCGTTCTTCTGATATTCATTAGAAACAAACTCCATTAATTCTTTGAAATATGTTTTTTCAAACTCATTTTTTAAAACACAAGCCCAAGAAGGTTCAATAATAATTTGCATTTCACGAAGTTACTACTTGTTTTGGAAATTAGAACAAGTTGAAAACTGTCGATAGATCATTTTTCTACTCGTGCATTCAAACAACAAACAATAAAACTTTTTAAAAACTAAATCTGTTCAGGCAATATTGTTTTACTTTCTCCTATATTTGTAGCTATTGCTAAAAACCATGATTAGAAACACACCTGCGCAGCAAAAATGCAGATAAACGTGAGGGAAGGTCTAAAATACTTCTAGCAAATGAACATTAAAAAAAATAATCTACAAATGAAAAATTGTATTACCTATTGTCTTGTAAGTATACTTCTGGTCAGTTGTTCTGAAAACAAGCAAGAAGAAATCGAAAAAGAGAGTCACCCTCCTGTTTTAACTGTTGAACAAATGGTAAAAAATCATATTGAAACCAAACTTGCCATATCTTCCAATGAAAAATATACTTTTAAAATTTACAAGGAACAGTTAGATGGAGATGATAAAATAGATGCTATAATTACCGTAAACAGATTGAATTACGCCTTAGAAATTGCGGCAAAATCATCACATACTGCCAAAAGAGCTGAAGTTGGATTTATCGGAAATTACAATTATATATTTTTCTTTGATGGAGGTTTAAATCAAATATCGCCTCCAATGGCTGTTCCTTCGACTCCATATAGTGAATTAGCCGTTCAGTTCGAAAATGTTACCACCGCTGCTTATAAAGATATTCTAGTAGATTATAAAATAATGAATTCCAATTATAGAAATTATTATTCCGTGATGGAGCACACCCCTACTCAAGTTTTTCAGTGGAAAACATACGGAAATATTGGAAAAAGTGACGCAGAAATTCTTTATCTAGAACTTTCGACCGGTTCGATCGGTTTGGCAAAAGATATATTAATTTATGAAGGAAATCTTGACAATGCATCAGAATTAAAAGATGCCTATAACTTTAAGGCAAAAATTTCTAAAAAAGATAAATTATTGCATCGTTTCTTTTATTTTGAAAATGAGAGAAAATATTTTACAAAAAAATAAGTAGTTAAGGCTTTCAATTTTCATCTTGGTCATTACATGGAACATCTTTTACAGAGTGAAAAAACATTTCGATATTTCACTCAAGGGAATATTTTACAGGCAAAAAAATTAATCTATGTTCTTCATGGATACGGTCAATTGGCTGAATTCTTTCTTATAAATTTTCGGGAACTAGGTTCTGACTATTATGTGGTGGCTCCAGAAGGTATGCATCGCTTTTATTTACAAGGAACGTCAGGTCGTGTTGGTGCATCTTGGATGACAAAGGAAGCAAGAGATCAAGATATCCATGATACGCTTCAATGGCTAAACCAATTAGATCATAAAATCTGTGCCCAAACGACCTTTGAACAAAAGATAATTCTTGGATTTTCTCAAGGTGGCGCAACGGCAGCTAGATGGCATAGTCTAGGCAAAATTAAAGCAAATACATTCATCTCCTGGGCAAGTGTTTTTCCTCCAGATCTGGGCCATACCATTTCTGATAGACTGAAAGAAAAACAACAGAATTACTTTATCATTGGAGAAGATGATCAATATTTTACAGATAATGAAAAAGAAAACATTCTAGAATATTATAAACAAAACAACTTTAAAACGATTGTTTTTGAGGGAAAACACGTCATTAACATGGATGCTTTAAAAATCATTTTAAAAGAATTATGACTTCTTGTTAATAAAGTTAGGCGAAAGAACATTGTGTTTTTGGCATAATTTCTGATATTTGCATTCAAAATAAAAAAAATGAAATTATTATTGATATTCTGTATTGTATCATTCACAACTTTTGCTCAAGATTCAAAAGAAATAAAAGACGCTAAATCACAAGCTGTTCTTGATAAACTTTCGGCTAAGATGAAAGGATTAAAATCTTTTTATATTGAGTTTAGCGCTAATATTAAGAATACCTCATCAGGGACAAATCAAACTTCCGTGGGAAAAGGCTGGGTTAAAGACAGTAAATTTTATGCGTCATATGGCGATAATACGATTATTTCAAATGGTATTAAAACATGGACAATTGTAAAAGAAGAAAAATCTGTGTATGAATCCGATGCTAACGGTGGTGACAGCGATGCAATCAATCCAAAAAAATTATTAACAATCTGGGAAACAGGCTTCAAAAATAAATATGAGAAAGAAGAAACTCTAAATGGTGAGATTGTACACATGATTTATTTATACCCTAAAGCAGCTGCAAAAGCGGAATATCACACTATTATCTTGTATATTTCGAAAGCGGCCAATGAAATGAAAAAAGCAATCTTAAAATCGAAAGACGGAACGGTGATGACCTATTCACTGACCAAATTTTCACCAAATGAAACTATAGAAGATTCAAAATTTGTTTTTGATTCAAAAAAATACCCTGGTTATCCTGTTATCAAGGATTAAAGAAACGAAATCTTATTATAGACCGATTTAATAGATCGGTCTTTTTTTTGAATACACTTTTTATAAAAAGATATGCATCAAATTCGAATATTGCGGGGAGTTAGAAAAAATACTTTCAAATCTACTACTCTCATATAACCTTCAAATCTACTTCTGTTTTCATTTTCTCACTTTCCCTTGATGAAGAGAAAATGTAATTTTCGAAGACAAGCGGTAGTGCAGGAGGTAAGCAAAAATCAAGGATCTTTCCAAGGAATTTTTTACTTCATTCTATTTCGTAAAACCGTGCGTAAATACTCTCCTTCACACTCTCTTTCGCTGAAAAAGCGAAACGCGATTACGGAAAAATTTACAACTAATTCTGGGGAAAGACCATTTCAACTTCACTTCGAAATAAATTTAATTAGTGACTGATTTGTTTTGATATTTTACAATAGTCTCCCCAACTTTTGGTATTGAGCCCTTAAATCTCATCCACCAATTTCATTTGCTTTAACAAAAAAGAAGCGTTCATATTTTTGCAAACACCCTCATTTATCCGGTAGTCAAATGACAAATTATCTCCTTCAATTATAGAGTCAAAGCACATATTTCTGAAAGTAGAATCATTATTCGCTAGATCACACAGAGACAAGTCATGCGTCGCAATAATACCTCTTGCATTTAATCTTTTGAGTTTTTGAAGGAAGCGCGCTGAGCCAATTTCTTTGTCCTTGCTATTTGTTCCTTTTAAAATTTCATCCAGAATAATAAAGATATTTTCTCCATTTTCAATGGCATCCATAATAAATCTCAAACGAATCAATTCTGCATGAAAATAAGAACTTTCTACTGTTAAATCATCACTTGTCCTCATACTTGAAAATAACTTCAATTTTGGAATCTTACATGATTTTGCTAAAACCGGGAAGCCCGCATTTGAAAACACGAATGTTAAACCTAAACTTCTTAAATACGTACTTTTTCCTGCCATATTTGGACCCGTAATAATTATGAAATTTTCATCAGATCTCAAATGAACATCGTTCGGAATACTTTTAGTTTGATCTACAAAAGGATGGGAAAGGCCAATTATTTCAATCTCATTGTTATCACTATTCATATCAGCAAAAACGGACGTTGGATTATTAAATTTATAAATTGAACCTGAAATCCACACCTCCAACTCAGCCATTTTATCTTCCCAATGCGCTACTTTATCTCCATTCTTTTCTAACCAGGTTTTCGTTTGAAAAAGAAGTTGAAAATCCCAAGCTAAGAAGAAATTAAACAGCGTACCAATTAAAAAATTGATTCTGAAATCAAACCTTCCCATAATTTTATCAAGCTCTGACATTTCTTGTAATACACTTCCATTCGCTGATAATAATTCATCTTGCTCTTTTTTGAAGGAACTGTTTTTAATTTCAAGGCTGCCAAATAATTCCAATTGCTTCAAAATCGTTTTCACACGCTTTGATTGTAAAGTCAAAACTTGCGCTACCTCATTTGTTCTTTTAACATTTTGACCTATCGGAAGCAATACCAAAATAATAATCGTACTAAAAACAGCACCAGGTAAAATATCAAAGGCAAATAAAACAGTTGAAATGATTGCTAGGGAAGGCAAAAGAAAACGCATTATTTTCATCAATGAATTCAAATGAATTTTGAGCGTGGAAAGTAATCGAAGAGAACCTTCATTCTCTATTTCCTTTTTATGAACTATTCCCTCCGCCATAAATTCTTGGCACCATGTTACATTTTCCGCTAATTCTAAAATACATTGATTGGTTTCAACAATTCTACTTGACCCATTCGCTAAAATATCTGCTAATTTATTTCTTCCAGGAACAGAAACGGCTCTATTGAGCAATTGAAAAATACTTTTCTTACCAAAAATATCCATATCGAGCGAAAAGGCATGATGGCCATTTCTAAATTCAGCACCATCCTCAAACATGGACCAATTTCCATTTAGAACTTCAATTTCATTTTTATTAATATCAATTAAAACAAGAATTTTGTCCCGCTTATATTTTGCATCCACAGAAAGATGAACCACAAATAGAAAAAGTGCAAAAAAGATAACAAAAGAAGGAAGAAGAATAATTGACCCCCAAAAAAAGTAAACTGAATTAGCGGATAGCATAAAAAAGAGAAGTCTCAAAAAAGTGAAAAAACGATATTTTTTCTGAACATCTTTTAAAATTATTTTCAATTCTGCTATTCGAGCTTCGTAATATGGTTTTGCTTCCACGACTTTTTCTTTCAAAACTACTAAAACTTAAGAAATAATATCCTATTTATTGTTTCAAATGGTGAATTTTCTATATCTTTAAACTCTATGAGTAATGAAATAAATCGATTAAGATTAGCACAATTTGGAAATCTTGAACTTCTTGCAAAACAAGTCGTAGAGGGTTTTATTACAGGAATGCACAAAAGCCCTTTTCATGGTTTCTCCGTTGAATTTGCTGAACATCGATTATATAATTCGGGGGAATCTACTCGTCATATTGACTGGAAATTATACGCACGAAGCGGGAAGTTTTTTACTAAAAAATATGAAGAAGAAACAAATTTAAGGTGTCAAATAGTGATTGATTGTTCTAGTTCAATGCTTTTTCCAAAAGATCAAGAACTCAATAAACTTGAATTCTCAGTCTATGCCGCTGCATCATTAATTGAAATGCTTAAAAAACAGCGCGACGCAGTAGGTATTTCTCTTTTTTCTAATAAATTAGATCTTCATACAGAAGCTAAATCATCTATTCTTCATCATCGCTATTTATACAGTGAGCTTGAAAAACAAATGTCTGAATATTCGGAGCAAACAAAAAAAGACACCAATGCAATTCAAGCGCTTCATGATATTGCTGAATTAAGTCACAAGAGAAGTTTAGTAATCATTTTTTCAGATTTATTGGACGACCCAAGTAAATCAGATGAATTTTTTCAAGCATTGCAGCATTTAAAACACAATAAACACGAAGTAATTGTTTTTCATGTGATTGACAAAAAGCTAGAAGTAGATTTTAATCTAGAAAATCGCCCGTATACCCTCGTTGATATGGAAACAGGTGAAAGAATGAAATTGCAACCAGCTCAGATTAGGGAACAATACATAGAATCGATAGGGAAGTATTTTAATGAATTAAAACTTCGTTGCGCAACGTATCAAATTGATTTCATGCCAGCAGATATCAGCGAAGGATACAATCAAATCTTACTACAATATTTATTAAAAAGAGGGAAATTATTTTAAATATTGCAAGAAAATCAGAATCGATTCATCACATTCTTTCAGGAACATTCACTCCTATTAAAAGCATAGCTGAAGCAATCACTTTTGCCACATTTTTACTTAACACAAGTCGCATGTTTTTCAAATCCTCGTTGACTTCAATCAAGATAGGAATATTTTGATAAAATTGATTGTAGGATTTTACTAATTCAAAAATATAATTGCAAACAACCGCTGGTGAAAGTTCCCTACCCGCCTCTTGAATAATCATTGGGTACTCCACCAAAAGTTTTATAACTTCTTTTTCCGCTAAAGCTAATTCTTGTGCTTTTACAGTAGAAGTTTCTCCACCTTTCGCCAATAATGATTTAATACGAGCATGCGCATATTGTATAAATGGTCCTGTATTTCCATTTAATTCAATGGATTCAGCTGGATCAAACATCATTCGTTTTTTCGGGTCGACTTTCAATAAATAATACTTCAAACCACCCATTCCAATAAGGTTGAACAAGTCATTTTTATCTTGATCTGTCATACCTTCTAAATACCCACGCTCTTGTGTCATTTCCTTGGCGCTTTGAACTACTTCATGCATTAAATCATCTGCATCAACGACCGTTCCTTCGCGCGACTTCATTTTCCCAGAAGGTAAATCCACCATTCCGTAGGACAGATGAAAACAGTTATGCGCCCAACTATATCCTAATTTTTTTAAGATTAAAAACAACACTTTAAAATGATAATCTTGTTCATTTCCAACCGTATAGATCATTCCACTTAAATCAGGGAAATCATTAATTCGATCAACCGCTGTTCCAACATCTTGTGTCATATAGACCGTAGTGCCATCTGAACGAAGCACGATTTTTTCATCTAAACCGTCCGCTGTTAAATCTATCCAAACAGAACCATCCTCTTTTCTAAAGAATACTCCTTTTTCTAGACCTTCAAAAACAATATCTTTTCCTAAAAGGAACGTTTCCGACTCATAATACAACTTATCAAAATCGACTCCCATACTTTTATACGTTGACGCAAAACCATCGTATACCCAACTATTCATGGTGGTCCATAATAAATACGTTTGAGGGTCTCTCGCTTCCCATCGGATCAACATGTCTTTCGCTTCTCGTAAAAGAGAAGTCTCATTTTTAGCTAAATCCTTAATTTTATCGTCTATCCCTTTTACAGCTTTGTCCTCTTTTCCTTCTTTAGACTCCGTTAATCGAATAAATTCATTGATAGATTTACTTGAAAACCCATCGACATCCCCATTTTCCCACTGATTTATGATTGAATTTGCCTCTGCATTAAAATGTTTATCAAATTCAACATAATATTTCCCAACTAATTTATCACCTTTTATTCCAGTATTAGAAGGTGTTTCTCGTTCACCTTTTTCATTTGTTGGTGAAAATTTCTCCCATGCTAACATACTTTTGCAAATATGTATTCCACGATCATTTATTATTTGTGATTTGATTACTTTATGACCGTTCGCTTTCAAAATTTCAGCCACAGAATATCCTAAAAAATTATTTCTTAAATGGCCTAAATGCAAAGGTTTATTTGTGTTAGGAGATGAATATTCGACCATTAACGTTGGTTTAGAATTCGGTTTTTCAAATCCAAAATCACTCTTTTCGTTAATTATTTCTAACTGTGAAAGCCAGTACTCATTTGAAATAACAAAATTTAAAAAACCACTAACAACCGAATAATGAGAAATAAAAGAAAGTCTTTCTTGAAGGAAATCACCTATTTTTTTTCCAGCCTCATCTGGAGAACAGCGCAATACTTTCACAAATGGAAAAATAACTAACGTTAAATCCCCTTCGACCTCTTTTCTTGTTTTTTGAAATTGAATAATAGATGCATCTATATTAACTCCAAATAGAAGTTCAGAGTTTTCTAAAACTATTTTTTTTATTTGATTTTCCATAAAATGTAAGGCCTCCATATTTCATCGTTCTACAGTTTTTCTGTAAAAATGATTTTCATTTTTCTAACGCTTCAATCACTTTTTCTACCAATTCGGCAGTTACTTCCCCCATTTTATTTGTTTTTTCATCTAAACAAGGATTAACTTAAACAAACTCAATGCAGACCGTTTTTTCATTCCTCGCAAATAAAGTTAATAATTCCAACGCTTGTTCGGGCGTTAAACCATTATCTACAGGAGTTCCTGTTCCATGAGAAGTATATAGAGGATCCATCGAATCCACGTCAAAAGAAATATAAATGCAATCGCAATTACTCAATTGTTTTTCGATATCATTTACAATTTTCTGCGTACCAAATTGATTCACTTCAGACACGGAATGATTCTTAATATTCAACGATTTAATCATCTCATCCTCTTGATTTTCAGTATCTCTGACCCCAATAAAGACTAAATCCTCCCGAAGTATTTTCGGTGAAATTCCACCCATCTGTTTTAAAGTGTTCCAAAAATGAATGGTTTCAGTGTTCACCTCATTCACTTTACACGCAAGATTATCTTCATTCAATGCGGCAGATAATGGCATTCCATGTAGATTGCCAGAAGGGGTTGTATAGGGCGTATGTAAATCTGCATGTGCATCAATCCAAACAACTCCTAATCTCTTCTGCGGAAAGGCTGATTTAATGCCTGCAATTGTCCCTCCAGCAGAGCTATGATCACCCGCTAAAATCAATGGAAACTGATTATTTTTTAGGATTGATGAAACTTTTTCATTCAGTGATTCATATATTTTAACAAGACCATCAATTCTTTTACCATGTTGAAATTGAGTAGGGAAATCTAAAAAATAATTTACTTCTTGTATTTCCTCAACAAGATGATTTCCGAAAAATGTTTTCCCATTTTTTCTAGCTGCTGTCATTATAGCTCCTGGACCTAAAGAAGCTCCTCTCGTCCCTGCACCAATTTCAGAACGATTAATTAAAAAAACGATGTCTTTACTCATATTAAAATAACGTAATTAAGGACAAAAGTAGCAAATTATTATGAAATCTACTTCACCAGTAAAAGCTAAAATCCCTATTCTTTCTGCAACTCACTTGTAATTTATATTTATTACTTTCGTACTAATAAATCTTTCTGTATTTCTTTATCAGGATGTAACGATTACCTTTTTTGATATTATTTATATATGAAATTAAGACCTTCTTTTTATAGCATCGCATTCACTACTGTTTTAGTGCTAATAACACAAGTATGCAACTACAGTTTTGCTCAAAAATATGATGCTTTTCAAGGTGTATTGGTCTATTCAATTGAAATGGCTGACACTTCTTTACAAAAGTTGATTGCACCGACAACTATGACCATTTACACGAACGACACCATTGTTCGCATAGAAAATGAAACCCCGCAACTAGGTAAGCAGATTATTATTAAGCACCTGATTTTAAATAAATCTATTTTATTAATCCAAAGTGGTGAAACTCGCTATGCAATTCAAACAGATCTCTCTAAAGCACAAAATAGAATTGAAAAAGACACGCTCGCTCATGGGTATATTTTTAAGAAAAAATTAGGTAAAAGAAAAATAATCAACTTGAAAGCGAATCGAATGAATGTTACATTGGTAGGTCAAAAAAAATCTATTGAAATTCTTTATCTAAAACATTTCTCTCCTAAGTATGTCGATGCTTTTGAAGGAATACCTGGTTTACCTGTGCGGTATTACATAAATACGGAAGATGGGGTTGTGGTTTACACGTTAATTCACATGGAAAAGAAAAAACTAGATAGAGACCTTTTCGGAGTGCCCAACGATTACAAAAAAGTCAGTTTTGATCAGTTTATAGAAGAAGTGATGCGTTCAAAAAAATGATTTACCTTTTATAAAACCGCATTTAAAGTATTTTCCCACTTATTCAACCTTTCTCTTACTAATGATTCTGTGCCGTATTTATAGGGGAAAATATTTTCAAATGATTTAAATAGTTAAACTCTTCTTTTAATAACATTCCTTTGTTTATACAATAACGTGTTTGAGATCTTAGCAGGCTAATTCTTAATTAACTTCGTAAGATATTTTCTATAAAAATGGCTCAAGAAAACGAATATAAAAGTAAAGAACCGGTTAATGAAATCTTGTCAGATCAACCTTCAACTAAGAAGGAGAAAAAAAATTCTGCCATTAAAAACCCATTAAAAGATCTCTCAGGACGCTTTGATAAAAAGAAATTTAAAAGTATTCTAGGAGTTACGATGATCCTATTTTCATTCTATTTTTTTCTAGCATGTGTTTCATATATCTTTACTTGGAAAGAAGACCAGGATCGTGTTTTAGGTAAAACTTTATTTTCATTTTTATTTGAATCGTCAGATAATCCTGTTGAAAATTGGTTAGGAAAATTTGGCGCATGGTCTTCGCATTTATTTATATATCGATGGTTTGGCCTATCCTCTGTAGGTCTTTGTTTTTTGATGTTTATTTCAGGTGTAAAAATTCTTTTCAATGTTGTTTTATTACCCATTCAAAAAACGTATGCTGTGACCATTCTTTTTATGGTATGGTCTTCCTTAATTTTAGGTTTTTTCGCTGAAAAAATAAATTATTTAGGCGGGGCATTTGGTTTTCACCTCAACCGTTGGCTTACTATTTCTATAGGTCCATTTGGGGCCTTTCTGCTAATAGCTGTGCTCCTGTATGTAGTGCTTGTACTACTTTTCAATCCAAACTTCAAGCAATTCTTTGCGAAATTATTGAATAAGACGGAATCTGATATGGAAGAATTGGCACCTGTACAAAATTCAATCAAGCCAGATTATAACGATTTACATGTAATTAATACGATTAAAGAAAACGAAATTGAAAAAGAAAACATAACAAAACCGGTCGTTTTTGATGAAGAAGAAGAGAATGATGATGATTTTTACGATGGATCTGAATTGGAAATTCTAGTAAAGGAGCCAGTGCAAAAAGAAATTTTCGGTGATGATGATTTTGAAATTGAAATACCGGAAGATGCAGATTCTGAACCTGTTTTATCTGACGATGAAGGATTTACCGTTATCAAACCAAAAACAGAAGAAATTCTAAGTGATTCTGAATTAGATGATTTACGAAAAGAATACGGAGATTATGATCCAACGTTAGATCTTGCAAGTTATGTCCTCCCTCCGATAGATCTCTTGAAAGATTACGGCAGAAGTGGTATCAATATTAATAAACAAGAATTAGAAGATAATAAGAATAAAATTGTTGAAACTCTTTCACATTATAAAATTGATATTGCAAAAATTAAGGCGACGGTTGGTCCTACGGTTACGCTCTACGAGATAGTACCAGCGCCAGGTGTTCGGATTTCGAAGATAAAAAACTTAGAAGATGATATTGCTTTAAGTTTAAGCGCGTTAGGAATTCGTATTATTGCTCCAATACCAGGAAAAGGCACCATTGGTATAGAAGTTCCAAATAGTAATCCAGAAATGGTTCCCATGAGAACATTGATTGCATCAGAAAAATTTCAAAACTGTGATTACGAATTACCCATTGTCTTAGGGAAAACAATTACCAATGAAACCTACATGTTCGATCTTACCAAAATGCCTCATTTATTGGTAGCTGGAGCGACTGGACAAGGTAAATCTGTTGGATTAAATGCAATACTTGTTTCTATATTATACAAAAAACATCCTGCGCAAGTAAAATTCGTATTAATTGATCCTAAGAAAGTGGAGTTAACTTTATTCAATCGAATTGAGCGACACTTTTTGGCAAAACTTCCGGGGGAAGGAGATGCGATTATCACTGACACGTCTAAAGTGGTCAATACAATGAATTCACTATGTATTGAAATGGATAACCGATATGAATTATTAAAGGAAGCTCAAGTTCGGACGATTAAGGAATACAATGTCAAATTTATTGCGCGAAAATTAAACCCTGAAAATGGCCACAGATACCTGCCATATATTGTCGTATTAATTGACGAATTCGCCGATTTAATTATGACCGCTGGAAAAGAAATCGAACATCCAATTGCTCGTATTGCCCAGTTGGCTAGAGCCATCGGAATTCACTTAATAGTGGCTACTCAGAGACCATCTGTGAATGTAATCACGGGTATGATCAAAGCGAATTTCCCAGCTCGTATAGCTTTTAGGGTACTTTCCAAGATTGATTCTAGAACTATTCTTGATGGATCAGGAGCAGATCAACTAATTGGACGTGGAGACATGCTGATTATGAATGGTTCTGAATTAATACGCTTACAATGCGGATTTGTGGATACGCCAGAGGTCGATGCGATTTGTGCCTTTATAGGAGATCAGCGAGCATATCCTGAAGCATTAATTCTACCAGAATATTCTGCCGAAGGGAGCGATGGTGACAGTGATTTTGATACCAATGAATTAGATCCAATGTTCGCAGATGCTGCTAGAATTGTCGTGTTACATCAACAAGGATCTGCCTCTTTATTGCAAAGAAAATTGAAACTGGGATATAACCGTGCAGGAAGAATTGTCGATCAATTAGAAGGAATGGGAATCATTGGGCCATTCCAAGGCAGTAAAGCAAGAGATGTATTATATGCTGATGTGCAATCGGTTGATGAATTACTGGCTCAAAAAAATATTTTTTAGAAACTCTCATCCTAAATCATGACAGAATGTCAATCCAAAAGATTGGTATAGCATTTGAATAAAAGTTAGTACATTTAATAAAAATAAAGAAAATGAAAAAATCGTATATTATTTTAGGAAGTATTTTATTCTTTGTATTCGTTATATTTATGACATACAGATCATCTTATAATACTGCAATTGGTTTTCA
>CAMDAO010000051.1 GCA_945888595.1 Chryseobacterium gleum
TAGGGACAGGGCATGCCCTGTCCCTACAAAAAAAAATACAAAAAAAAAAATTACATCCCCGGCATTCCGCCGCCCATTCCTTGCATTTGTTTCATCATTTGAGCCATTCCTTTTGGATTTGACATCATTTTCATCATCTTTTTCGTGTCTTCGAATTGTTTCATCAATTTATTGACCTCTTGAATATTTGTTCCACTACCGGCAGCAATTCTGTTTTTTCGTTGCGCGTTGATTAAATCTGGATTGGATCTTTCAGTAGGAGTCATAGACTGAATGATCGCTTCTAACGGTTTAAAAGCATCATCTTTTATGTCTACATCTTTCATTGCTTTTCCCATTCCTGGGATCATTCCCATTAAATCTTTCACATTCCCCATTTTCTTTACTTGCTGTAATTGAGCTAAGAAGTCATTGAAATCGAATTGATTTTTAGATATTTTTTTCTGTAATTTCCGAGCTTCCTCTTCGTTATAATGTTCTTGCGCTAATTCAACTAACGAAACAACATCCCCCATGCCTAGGATTCTGTCTGCCATACGAGCAGGGTAGAAAACATCCAATGCATCCATTTTTTCACCCGTACCAACGAACTTAATTGGTTTATTTACAACCGTTTTAATGGACAAAGCAGCACCACCTCTAGTATCTCCATCTAATTTTGTTAAGACAACACCATCGAAGTTAATTTTATCATCAAATGCTTTTGCAGTATTCACTGCATCTTGACCTGTCATGGAATCCACCACGAAAAGCGTTTCAGAAGGTTGAACAGCCGCTTTTACAGCCGCAATTTCATTCATCATTTGCTCGTCAACAGCTAAACGACCCGCAGTATCGATAATTAATACATTGAAACCTTTGCTTCTAGCATGATTAACAGCAGCTTTTGCAATACTCACAGGATCTTTATCTTCTCTGTTTGAGAAAACTTCAATTCCCAATTGTTCACCTAACACGTGAAGTTGGTCAATTGCTGCAGGACGATATACATCACATGCTGCAAGCAATACATTTTTACCTTTTTTAGTCTTCAGGTAATTTCCTAATTTCCCTGAAAATGTAGTTTTACCAGAACCTTGCAATCCTGACATTAATATAATTGCTGGGTTTCCTTTTAAATTTATTTCAACTTCATTTCCTCCCATTAATTCAACCAACTCTTCGTGGCAAATTTTAGTCATCAATTGACTTGGAGAAACAGACGTTAAAACATCTCGCCCAATGGCTTTATCTTTTACAGTAGTTGTAAATTCTTTCGCTGTTTTGAAGTTAACATCGGCATCTAATAGCGCTCTGCGCACTTCTTTTAATGTTTCAGCAACATTAATTTCCGTAATTGAACCGTGACCTTTTAGAACTCTAAACGCTTTTTCAAACTTGCTGGTAAGATTTTCAAACATAATTTTTCGATATTAATGTGGCAAAAGTAGTTAAAAAGAGTGGAGAAACAAAGTGTTTTTTGGTTGAAAGTACCATTAAATGAACGTTTTTTATGTGTTGTTTTTTTTATTCTAAAACTTCAATCTTTAGATTCAAATTCAACTTACTATTTTTTCTGCCGTAACTAAAGTAAACAATCAGCCCAACAATCAACCAAGCTGTGAAAAAGATCCAGTTCCACAGACCTAATTCGCTCATCATGTATAAACAACTTACTAGGCCTAACATCGGAATCAATGATAGATTATGTGTAATGGAGAAATACGTCAAGACTAAACAGATTACAAAGAATAAATACGTTGGAATTTTTTGAGAAAAAAGAGAAAATCCAGATTCATAAATCACCTTGTCGCTTAATTTTAAGGAGTGAAGTTTTGGTAAATAATTAATTTCAGCTTTAGTAACAATCGAATCTAAATACACTTCCACATCCTGGTCGCTATGCTTGAAGGCAACTTCATCCAATGTCAATAAATTTTGTTTTATTTTAGAAACTTCTTGCGAAGAAAGTGAGGTGATTATTTCTGTTGGAGCTTTTATTTGTTTCTCGTTTGTTAAAAAAGCCATCGTAGCCTCGTTGTTGTAAGTAAATAATAGGAAGGTAGTGAGAATCACTAACACAGGCATTACATATTTCGAATTAACATAGGGCGTTTTAAAATTACCTCTTGGAATATCTTTTTTATTTTGCAGAACCAAAACACCCCCGCAAACAACCACAAAAGCAAATAAAGTTCCGATACTGCAAAGATCTGTCACCATGGTTAAATTTAAAAACAGTGCGGGCACTGCGACCACAAAACCTACCACCATTGTTGCGTATGACGGTGTTTTATATTTTGGGTGAATACGAGAGAATTTCTTCGGCAATAAACCATCTCTGCTCATACTCATCCAAATACGAGGTTGACCCATTTGAAATACCAATAACACACTCGCCATGGCAAATACAGCGCTCACCGCAATAATGCCAGACATCCATTTTAGATCCAATTTTTCAAAAACAAAGGCTAAAGGATCACCAACATTTAACTCAGAATAATTCACCATTCCTGTTAATATCAGCGCGATAACCATATATAAAACCGTACAAATAATAATCGCCCACATCATTCCTCTTGGTAAATCTCTCTGTGGATTCTTACATTCTTCCGCAGTGGTAGAAATAGCGTCAAACCCAATATAGGCAAAGAATACCGCTGATATACCTTTCAACATTCCTCCAATACCATTGGGAGCAAAAGGAGACCAATTTTCTGTGTCAACATAGAAAATACCCACAGCAATTACCAATAAAATAATGGCCAATTTAATAACTACCATTAAGTTAGAAGCATTTCGAGATTCTTTCATCCCTCTATAAACCAGAGCGGTAATTAAAATAATAATCATCAAAGCAGGAATATCGGCCACCAAATGAAAGGATCCAATGGTGGGTGCCGATTGCCAGGCGGTATGCGCAGCTTGCAAGTTTTCACTTAAATTTTTAAATAATTTCCCACTGCTCATTAAGTTCACAGCTTCATGATACCCGTCATACGCCGTAAAATAATCCATTTGAACCCACATCGGCAGGTGAATATGCATTCGTTCGAGAAGAGACGTGAAATAATCACTCCAGGAAATGGCCACTGTAATATTTCCGATGGCATATTCCATAATCAAAGCCCAACCAATTATCCAGGCTATTAATTCTCCAAAGGCTACATACGAATAGGTGTAAGCGCTTCCAGAAACAGGAACCATTGAGGCAAATTCTGCATAAGCGAAAGCGGCAAATCCGCAAGCTAAAGCGGTAAATAAAAATAGAAAAATAACCGCTGGACCGCCATCTGAACTTGCTTTACCAATCGTACTAAAAATACCAGCTCCAATAATTGCCGCAATACCAAAAGCCGCTAAGTCACGAACACCTAGATGTTTTCCCAATGCACCATGCGTTCCTTCAGCGTTGTCTTTTTCAACTTGTTTTAAAATGTCAGAAACATTTTTTTTCCTAAATAAGCTTTTGAAATTCATAGGGTATTGAAATAGTTATTGTTGTTCATAATCAATACCCAAAAATAGATAAATTAAAACTAAAAAGAAACAAGAAGTATGGAATCAATCCCTAATTTATCGTTTTGTTTGCGCTAAGAGCTGATATTCCTCGTTTTTGATCGTGCAACTATCGTAAGATGTTCAACATGTATAGATAGAAAATTCACTCAATTTTGGAAGAATTCAGCGATGTCTCCCAACCATTAAACTCCTACAATCGTTTTGTGTAGTAGCAAGACGAAAATCAATTTTCATCCTTAAAATAAACCATTAATAAAAAAAACTCGTTCAAATTAATTTGTTTTTAGTACGTTTAACAAAAAATAAAAAAATAGGAAACATTATGAAAAAAAAATTACTTATCGCGTCTTTCATTTTCACATCACTTGCCAACGCTCAAAACTTAACGCAATCAAATGAACCAATTGTTGGGGCAAGCGCTACGATGTATGTTTGTGATTCAGCCTACACGAATTACAGTGCAACAACAGGAACAGGTGTTACGTGGGATTTCTCAGCGCTTACCGGATATTCAGCGGTTCCAACCAAAATATTAACAGTTGCAGATGCCACAGGATCTACCTATGTGGGAGCAACGAAAGTGACAATTATTCCGGGTTTTGTTTCTACCTATTGGGCTTCAACTGCAGTAGATAGAACCTCTTATGGTTTTATTTTTACAGATGTAACCGTTGGAGATGTAGATGTTAATTTTAATGTTGATGCAGAAAAAATAATGAATTATCCTTTTGCAGTGACAAACAATTTTACAGACCCTTATTCTGGAACGTTGACGAATGGATCTATAGCACCAATGGGCACACCTTGTACAGGAAGTGTTGTGTCAATAGCAGATGGACAAGGAACTTTGTTGTTACCAGATGGAACATCAAGGTCAAATGTGCTTCGTCATAAAATTGTTGAAACTACTTTGGCAACCATATCCATTGGTCCATTTACATCTGACGTAACAGTTATCAGAACTCAGTTTGATTACTATGATATCCTTAATTCTAGTATGCCAGTTTTTACTCAAACAACGATCGAAGTGCAAAGTACAACGATTAACTCTTCAGTAACCTTAGTTCTTTCATCTGTTCAACCAACCACTTTGGTTTCTCTTGGGGAAAATACGAAAGATGATTTTGTGGTTTATCCAAATCCAACGCAAGGAAATGTGACTATCAATGGAACTTTCGCAGCGGATGCATCTGCGACAATAGTGGATCAAGTAGGAAGAGTTGTTTTCTATTTAGAAAACGTAAGTAATGGAACATCAATTGATTTAAATCAAGTTGCGTCAGGAATGTATTCTGTTGTGATTTTAAACAATGGTATAAAAACAACGAAAACAGTTCGTGTAAACTAAACACACTAAAATACATTTGTTTTAAACTGTTCATCTTTAAGGTGAACGGTTTTTTTTTTGCTTTTTTTACCTTTTTTTTCTTTTGCAAATGTTACCTTTAAAGCCTTGAGAACTTATACTAGTGTCAAATTAATTATTTTTTATGAAGATATTTTTCCTTTTAATTCTTTTCCTTCCTCTTTTAGGATACTCTCAAAATAGTAAAGAACTGACACCAGAAGAAAGAGCTTATTTATTTCATGCCGTAAAGAAAAGTCCTATTTTAGATACAAATTTAGGAAGGTATTTTGACTACATTGGACCAAAAATAAAATATCCAAATAAATCAATTAATTACGACTCGATAGAATCATTGATCATTTTTAAACCTGAATTGCTTATTATTCGTAAAGAAGAAATTGCGAAAACAGAAAAGGGCTTGTTAAGCGAAGTAGCAAATAAAATGGCTTTGTGGGAATTAAATCGAATTCTATACGCTAAGAGAGATAGTGATTCAGCACTTTTGCCATTTTTGGATAAATATGTAGCTTTTGAAAAAATATTCGTACGTTATCTTCCTCCAAATGCATTGGTTAGAAGCGAAGGGAAAATGGTACCCAATAAAAAACTCGATAACTTGCTCAACCCAACGCTGTCTTTTGACGATAAAAATGCCTTTTTAGCATCCTATTATTTTCTGACTCAAAATGATAAATTAGTCACTTTTCAGGGAGTAGATAAGGCTGTAAATGAATATGTCGAGAAACGAGCCTTTGAAATTTTTCAATTGCTAGGAGGGGAGGCTGATATTTTTGAAAATATTTTACTTGCTGCCGGTGATGGATCATCAAGTGGAGACCAACAAGGTAGAGAAAAAGAAGAAAAAGGAATTTGGAATACTAGTTTACCAAAAGCGGTTGGTTTATTTCCTTATCAAGTGGAGTTAGTGGCAATTCCAGAAAGTAATGATCAGAAGATTGAGCCCTTGCTTTTCCCAGAATTGAATCTTTTGACCGTCGGAAATAATCGGATTACAAATCTTCACTTTGATGTTTGGTCCTATAGTTCTAAATATCAAACCACTGTCGTTATTGAGAAAAATGGTTTGTCATATCATCTTTTCGGATCTGATGATACTCGATTTCTTTCTCCAGATTCTAGTTTTGCTGGATCTACAACTTTTCAAAAAATAATTAACGAATTGGAATTTGATAAAATAGCCCATTTGCAAGAAATGATTCATGGCAAGAAAGGATTTGATTATTGGATTAAATACAATCAAAAGAAAAAAGATCACATAGAACACAAGATCATCCAGCACGAAAAAAAATATTCTGATTTTGGATATCAAAAAGTTACCACTGATAAAAAAATGTCTAAGGCTGTAAAAAAACAAAAAAAGAATGCAGCGCCAGGTGCAGCAAAAGATTATCAGCCAACTACGATGTCTAATAAAGAGGAGAGAAAGTACGAGCAAAATACAATCGTTGGACTGTATGCATTATTTGACAATTATAACAAGAAAATTGAAGAGTTAAAAGAGCAAAAAAGACAGGCAATGGCTTTGATGGCAAAATATCAAAGAAGGCTTGATTCTTACAAACAATTACTAGGATTTAATTGGGCTAAATACACTGTGAAAGATGGTTTATACACTTTCCAGGATTCTACGACATTTGATATTTATACGCAAGAATTCCAATTTAGAGAAACAGAAGGGTCAGAAGATTTCGAAATCAGGTTATTGTCAGTTCCAGAAACAGCACTTTCAGAAATTACAGACGAAGTGATGCTCCATATCAATCTGATGGATGCTTTGCCAAATTACGACGCTAGACTCCGATTGGAATTGAACGATGTTTTCGCTTCTGATAAATGGGATTTGTCAAGCCCTCTTTTTGAAAATAAAGATAGTGTTGCTGTTCGTCAATTTTTTGAAGGATTACTAAACAAGAAAAATAATTTTTCAATTGTAGCAAAAGGACAAGGAATTGGCTATTGGAATGGTTCAAGAACGGTAAAAAACAGTAAGTCGGTTGAAGAACTGTCTTACAGAGGATCTAGAATGGATTCAACTTATTTGCGTTTAAGAAAATCAGAATTATTTGTTATTCTTGACCGGGAAATAAAAATTGAAGTTAATTCATACACAGATCCAGTTGCCTCTTCCATGAATATTGGAAATACTGCTATTCTTGCCTTGATGAAGAAGTATAAATTGTCGAAAAATGATATTTTAAGTGTGTACAGAACAGCGACAATTTTAAGGAAATTCAATCAAGAAATGGCCGCTTCGGCAACAATTTACCTCGAAAAAGAGAGTGCGAAAATGGTCATTGATAGAATAAAAGCAGAACTTTTAAAAACCAAAATCAAAGTAGGTTCAACTTCAATTAAATTGAACGATATTAAGTAAAAGATAGCTCTTTTTTCGGCACGTATGTACTAACCATTTAAAAATAAAATCATATGAGAAATATTTTTTTAGTAGGTTCTTTTATTACTTTGTCATCGTTCTTCATTTCTCAGGAAATTGAAAAGTCATTCGTTGTCTATTTCAATACTAATAAACACATTTTGAATGAAAAATCACAAAAGAAGTTAGAAGTCTTTGTGAAAGAAGTTAAGGTCAAAAACTATGTGATACATTCTATAGACACCTATTGTGATACCGTTGGATCCATTGATTTTAATATCGTTTTATCTGATAAACGTCTTGCGACCATCGATACATATTTTAGTAAAAATAATATTTTAATCGCCTTAAAGAATAGCAATGGGGAGGTGAAAAATGGAGCAATTAAGCAAAATACGCCTAATTCAGTTTACAGAAAAGCCGTTATTTCTTATAGTTTACCGATTGATAATAAATATAATACGGCGGAATCAGAAGTAATGCAGGAAAATTCACCGACCAAAGTGGTAGAACTAGATAGATTTGAGGAAGCTCTCCTGCACCCGGAAAAAGAGAATGAAGCCATTGTCTTGGATATTCAATTTGTAGGAGGAAAAGCTATTCTACTTCCAGAATCAGAACCTGAAGTTGAAAGTTTATATCTTTTTTTAGCTAGAAATAAGGAGGTTACAGCTTTAATTAGAGGGCATGTTTGTTGTCATTCTGATCCGATTCTTGCAATAGAAAGAGCGAAAAAAGTCTATAGTGTATTAATTGAGAAAGGGATACCTCAAGAAAGATTGACCTTTAAAGGATATGATAACACGATGCCAATTGCATTGCCTGAAATAACACCAGAAGATCAACAACGAAATAGAAGAGTTGATGTAATTTTTAC
Organism: Chryseobacterium gleum; assembly: GCA_945888595.1. Classification (GTDB taxonomy): domain Bacteria; phylum Bacteroidota; class Bacteroidia; order Flavobacteriales_D; family Crocinitomicaceae; genus CAIUKX01. The sequence continues at coordinate 8,122 of CAMDAO010000051.1, forward strand.
GAGAAAATAGAAGGAGAAAATTGAATCTTAGGGTCTAAATAGATACAAGACCGCTATCGCTCATAGACATTTGACCGCTGCGCTGAAAGACTGATTAGTATGAGTTTAGAAAAACAAAGTCTACTGTCTAAAAATCTAACGTCTAAATACCTAAATATCTAAATTCTAACTTTCAAAATATTCATCAGAAAAATTGACTAGATAAACTCTTTCTGTAGCTCTTGTAAGCGCCGTATACAGCCAGCGATAATAATCAGTGGTCAACATTTCTTCCGTAATATAGCCTTGGTCAATAAAAACACTTGCCCATTGTCCACCTTGGGATTTATGACAGGTAATCGCATAGGCATATTTTACTTGAAGCGCATTAAAATAAGGATTTTTAATGATGAGGTCATACCTTTTTCTTTTATTGTGTTCGTGCTCGTAATCTTTCTCGATGGCAAAAAATAAATCTTTCATTCGCTCTCTAGAAAGTGCTGGGCCATCTGAATTAAGGGTTTCGGGTAATAAAATAACCTCCAATTCAGCTAAATCGGGATAATCAACTAATTCGATGGTCGCTTTAATAAATTCAAAACCATACATTTCTTCGCGTTTAAGAATTCGATTCACTTTCATCATTTCACCATTGGCAATAAATCCAACGGTTGATGCGTCATCGATCCAGTAATAATTATTTTTCACCACCATTAAACAATCACCATTGCATAGAAGATCTTCATACCACAAAATCCTCGATCTAATTTGATTATTGTAGGTATTTGCCCACTTATTTGATCTCGTGATAACAATTGTTTCTTCGGATCCAAATTCACTCATACTCGCTTCCAGTTGATCTTGCAAATCACCCCCTTCTAAGCGGATTAAATCACCAAATTTTTCAATTTTAAAGCGTGGATATTCTCCTTCGCTATTGTTCCGAAGTCTGGTAGCATTTTCTAGAATGGAAGAATTTTCCGTTTGCCGTAAAACTTCTTTCAGCTGAAAATCAATAATTTTTAATTTTGAATAATTGAACGTTAGATGCTGTTTACTTAACGCGGGAGAATGTTCGCAACCAACAGGCGGCAATTGTCCTTCGTCTCCCAGGAGAATAAGTTTGCAATTATCTCCAGAATACACATATTCAATAAGATCATCCAATAAATTCCTTTGTCCAATTGATCCATCTTTTTGCACAGAATAATCACCAATCATCGAAGCTTCATCTACAATGAAAAGGGTGTTTTTGAACAAATTTGGACTCAATTGCAGATGCACATTTCCGTCTGATGATGGTTCTCTTCTATAAATTTGTTTATGAATTGTAAAGGCCATTTTAGTCGATTTAAGACTCAATACCTTTGCCGCTCTTCCAGTAGGCGCTAGTAATCTAGTTTTAAATTTGTTCGCTGAAAGAACTTTTACAAGCGTTCCTAATATTGACGTTTTTCCTGTTCCTGCATATCCTTTCAAAAGAAATAAGTGGTTTTTTTCAGTTGAAGCAACAAAATCAACCAATAAATGAATCAATTTCGACTGATCTAGGGTTGGCTCGTGACCAAAAGCGCGACAATATTCATCGTAAAATTCTTCTTTTTTCAAGTTGTTCTATTTGATCTTTTAAAGGTACCTTTTTTAATTTAAATCTGATTGTAAAATATGAACCGAACGCAGGTTGATAATAATAAATTCAGGTTTTAATTCTTGAATCTTGTTGTCTATTATAAATAATCTTAGATTTGTATGAATAAATCGTTTCAATCCAATGAAAAATCAATTAGCAATAGAAATTTCTGAAAATGCAGTGCGTTTTGCAACTATTCAGGATGGTGTTGTTCAATCGATTGAAAATTATTCATTTAAGGATAAAATTGATTACCGCTACAAAGAGCAGTTAGATCAAATTTTTCTTGAAAAAGGATACAAGGAAAGAGAGTACGATGATTATTCGTTGTCATGGTATTCTATGTATTCCACGTTACTTCCAAATAATGTATTCAGTGAAACGAAACCAGAAGAACTTTTTAGGTTATGTTATAACACCGATATTCCAAGTGAACATATTGATTACAATCGGATTCCAGAACTGTCAGTTGTAAATGTGTATGAAATTCCGCAATGGGTTAAATCTTTTTTTGTTCGAAAATTTCCAAGAATTGTTATTCAGAATGAAGGCAGTCATTTGCTGCATGGGATTTTTGCGGGTTCAACATTTAAATTAAGTTCCTATTTAACGTTGCATGAAAATTCATTTAGCTTAGTTGTAACGTGTGTAAATGATTTGCAATTTTATTCACTATTTGAATTTCAGGCAATTGATGACGTTGTATATCATTTTATATATACGATGCAGCAAAAAAACTATATTGGAAAAGAAGGAACTGTGACTCTGTGCGCTGGCGCAGGATCGACGGATGAACAAGTAGATGAATTAAAAGAAAAATTAAATCTATTAGCAGATTTAAAAACCTATAAAATCGAAGTGAATTCTCATTTAATTTTAAATTATCAAACCCTGTGCGTGTAATAAGAGGTATTCTTCAATCGAGGCGTTTTTCAATTCCTAAAAAATTTCCGTCAAGGCCAACAACTGATTTTGCCAAAGAAGGGTTGTTTAATGTCTTGGGAAATCAATATGATTTTGAAGATTTAAAAGTTTTAGATCTTTGCGCAGGGACAGGCAATATATCATTTGAATTTATTTCTAGAGAAGTAGGATCTGTGACAGCTGTAGATAAAGAGTATAATTGTGTTCAATTTATTCGAAAAACGGCTATAGAATTTGGTGTTGAAGATAAAATGGATATTATAAAGGGCGATATAATCATGTTTTTGAAAAAGACAGATTTAACCTTTGATATTATTTTTTCTGACCCTCCTTATGATGTCAAGTTTCATGATCAAATTGCAGAAATTGTCTTTGAGAGAAATTTATTGAATGAAGATGGTGTATTAATAATTGAACATGGAAAGCATACTCGACTTGAGCAAATACCTCAATTTGATAAGATGCGACCTTTCGGAAATGTTTATTTTAGTTTCTTTTCCAATGTCGAATTGATACAGTTAAAGAAAATATAGCTATTTTCAAACCATCGCTTGCAGAAGAAAAAATGGAATGAAGATGTAAAAGGTGAATCACGTCCACCCGTAAAATAAAATACAGATGAAAAAGATTGGTTTATTTCCTGGTTCCTTTGATCCTTTCACAAAAGGACATGAAGACATTGTATTAAAATCGCTCCCTTTATTTGATGAAGTAATTATTGGTATTGGGATCAATTCGACAAAAAAATATTTATTTGATTTAGATAAAAGAATTCAACACATTGAATCATTATTTAAAAATCAACCAGCTGTTTCTATTAAGACGTATCAACAATTAACCGTAGATTTTTGTCAGGATATTGGTGCTCAATTCATCATCAGAGGACTGAGAGATTCGAAAGATTTTGAGTATGAAAAATCAATTGCGCATATGAATAGTGCACTTGCTGATATAGAAACCATTTTTTTATTGACCGATCAAAAGTATGGATCTATTAATTCTTCGATTGTGCGTGAAATCTTTAAAAACAATGGATCAATCGATTTATTTGTAACAAATTCCTCATTACTCGTTTAGAACCTAGTGTTTGTTCAGTAATCAAAACAAAATAGTATGCGTAGAATCCGTTTAATTTTTTTCCTCTGTTCTTTATCTTTTGTCAATTTTTGCATTGGTCAAAAGGAGAATTTGGTCACCATCAAAGGGTACGCTCCAGCATATGTTGGAAAAATGGTTGAAGTCTATGAAATCCAGGATTATCTTAGTAATACTGAAGCCCTTCTAGGTTCTGCAATAGTTGAAGGGGATAGTACATTTAACTTGCAGTTTAAAGGAAATAAGATTCAAAAAGTCGTAGTTAGATCCAATAAAAACAGCTCTTTTTTATATATTCAGCCAAATGCGATCTATGAGGTGTATTTGCCTGAAAAAGATAAATATGATCCTTATCGTCCAAATGGAAACTCGGTTGAACTTTCTTTTTATGGATTAGATTCGACGGATATCAATTATAAGATATTAGGATTTGAACGTTGGGTAGATGATTTTTTAGGGACTTATTTTTACATCAAGAAAATAGATGGTATTCAATTTGCCTTGCAGTTGGAGAATTTTAAGAAAAATGTAGAAAAAGCGTATGCGACGGATACAAGTACTTTCTTTAAAACCTTCGTTAAGTTTTCTTTTGCTTCTTTAGATGAAATTCAGCAATCTGAGTCTAAGGGACTCGATCAAAAATATGATTTTTACATAAAGTATGCGCCTGTTTCGTATGAAAATGATGCCTACATGGAATACATTTCAGATTTTTATCAAAACTTTATGTTGAGGCTAAGTTTTAAAGTATACAATGATGTCTACTTAGGAGTTTTAAAAAGTAGTCCTACACTTATTATGAAAGCATTATCGGGCGAATATTACCTAATGAATTTAAGACTTAGGGAGATGATGATGGTGAATATGTTATCAGATGTCTTTTATACCGGAGATTTTCCTCAGTCAAATATATTAACCATTATGGACAGTGTTTCGAACCATGCTATGTTTGAGGCGAATAAGGTGGTATCTAAAAATTTAAGAAACCGATTACTGGAATTAGTTCCGGGAGGAAGAGCTCCTGATTTTATGTTTACCACAACGGATGGCTCTATCAAAACGCTTGGTTCTTATGCTAATAAGCATATATATCTTCATTTCTTTGATCCTTCAAGTGTTGAAAATATAAAAGAACTCCAATTGCTAATTCCCTTGCAGTTAAAATATAAGAATGAGATTCAATTTATCACGATATATTTAAAAAAAGAATCGTACAGTGAAGATGAGAAAAAGATTTTATCCTCATTGACGTGGGATAATTTTGAAATAAGTGCTGTTGATCCAGTGTTGAAAAAGTATAAAATAGAAACGTTTCCTAGTTACGTGTTATTGGATGGATACGGATATGTTGTAGCATCACCAGCACTTGGACCGATTCCAAATGGGCAAGGTGTAACAATTGATAAAATGTTTTTCTATATTGAAAAAATGAAAAGCGAATTGAAAAAAACGGAGAAATAGATTTTATAATCCAAAATGCTTTTTACATTCTTCAGCGATGTAGCCACCAATTGCTAGAGATGCAGTCGCAGCTGGAGAAGGTGCATTTAAGACATGGATAGATTTACCATGATATTCGATTCTAAAATCATCTCTTGTATCTCCGTCTTGTCTTAAAAGTAAAGCTCTGACACCCGCTCTTCCTGGTTTAATATCATCCATTGTTAAAGAAGGAACCATTCGTTGAAGTGTTTGTAAAAATAATTTTTTCGAGAAAGCTCTTCGATATTCATTGATTCCAAATTTCATATTTCCGAAAAATAATTTCCACGTTCCTCGATAGGTAAGCGCATCGATCGTATCTCTCCAAGAAAAATCAGTTTTTTTGTATCCTTCTCGTTTGAAAGTGAAGACAGCGTTTGGTCCACATTCAATTTCCCCATCCGTCATTCTGGTGAAATGAACACCTAGGAAAGGGAAATCAGGATTTGGAACTGGGTAAATTAAATTTTTGATTTTATGTTTAGCATTTTCAGTTAATTCGTAATAATCTCCACGGAAACCGACTACTTTTTCTTTTAAATCAACACCATCTTTTCTCGCTAATCGATCCGCTTGGAGTCCTGCACAAAACACAAGGTATTTCACTTCAAAATCCCCTTTGTTTGTAACAACAGTTGATGTTTCTGGATTCTTTTTTATGTCAGTTACTTCATGGCTTAGTTTCAATTGACTTTCTGGTTGAATCGCTAAAGCAAGTTCAACCATTTTTGCAGTAGCAGCGCGAAAATCGATGATACCAGTGCATGGAACATGAATTCCAGCAATTCCTACACAACTTGGCTCATATTCTTTTATTTCTTCCGCTGTCAATTTTCTTATACCTTCAATTTCGTTGGAAATTCCAAGGTTGTATACTTTTTCTAAATTTTCTAACTCACTTTCTTCCGTTGCAACAACAATTTTTCCGCAAATATCGTGGGCAATATTATTTTCTTTCGCAAAAGCTACTAATTCATGTCGGCCTTGGATACAATTTTTTGCTTTTAATGATCCTGGCTTGTAATATAATCCAGAATGAATCACTCCCGAATTATGACCAGTTTGATGATCTGCAAGAATATCTTCTTTTTCAATAAGAATAAGTTTTAGGGAAGGATTTTCTTTTTGTATTTTGTACATCGTAGCTGCACCAACGATTCCTCCACCAATTATTGCGATATCAAATGTCATTTTATTCGTTTTTTTATTTGCTTGCAAATTTAACTATTCAATCTGAAGTAGAGGTTAAATTAGTATGAAAAGTTGGATGAATAACAAATGTCGGGCTGCAAATTTAAATAATCAAACAAAATATTTGATTGCAGATACTACTCTTATTTTAGAAAATTAAGTGCAAGTAACAAAATGATCTATATAAGCTAAAATCATGCTATTCATTTGGTTCAATGTGAATCAAAACATGACCTAATTCAATAATTTCTGATCGCAGTGTGTCTTTTAAAACGTGAGCTAATTCATGGCCTTCTTTGACACTAATCGTTGCATCAACAGTTGCATGTAATTCAACATGGTATTTCATGCCTACTTTCCGAATCAAACATTTTTCAGTATTGATTATTCCGTCTACTGTTTTGGCTACTTTTCGAATTAGATCCACTTGTTCGTCATATGTATGTTCATCCATAATTTCGCCAAGAGCAGGTCTGAAAATATGATAGCTATTGTATAAAATAAATAGTGCGGCAAATAATGCAGCCCAATCATCCGCCGATTCGTATCCTTTACCAGCAATTAGAGCAATAGAAACTCCAATCAATGCCGCAATTGAAGTAATTGCATCACTTCGATGGTGCCAAGCATCTGCTTTTAAAGAAGAGCTATTCGTTTCTTTACTTTTTTTGATTACAATTCTAAACGAAATTTCTTTCCAAATGATAATAGGAATTAAAATAAGTAAAACATAAGGACTTGGTAAATCATGCGGAGTGCTTATGTTTTTGATACTTTCGTGGGCGATTATGGTAGCAGATGTTATTAAAAATCCAACAACAAGAAACGTGATTAAAGGTTCTGCTCTTCCGTGACCGTATGGGTGATTTTTATCTGCGGGTTTATTTGAGTATTTAATGCCAAATAAGACAAGAAAAGAAGCGAAAATATCGGTTGTTGATTCAATCGCATCAGCAATTAGCGCGTATGAATTCCCAAAGTATCCTACCAAACCTTTGATTAGAGCCAGCGAAGAATTACCTATTATACTAAAATAAGTTGCTTTTACAGCCGTTTCTTCATGCGTCATTTGGTCCATTCATTAGGGAAATTGTCCATAAAGATAGGAATTAACGCTTATAAATTTTCAAAAAAATCATTACCTTTATCGTCCGTAATGATAAAAGCAGGGAAGTTTTTAATTGTTATTTTTCTTACAGCTTCCATTCCCATTTCTTCAAAATCAACAACTTCTACGGAAGTAATATTTTCCTTCGCTAAAATTGCTGCAGGACCACCAATTGACCCTAAATAAAATCCACCATATTTTGCACATGCATTGGTTACTTCTTTTGACCGATTTCCTTTTGCCAGCATAATCATACTTCCGCCTAGGCTTTGAAAATTAGCAACATACGAATCCATTCTTCCTGCGGTAGTAGGACCGAAACTTCCGGACGCCATTCCTTGAGGTGTTTTTGCAGGACCAGCATAGTAGATAGGGTGATTTTTGAAATATTCAGGCATTGGCTTTCCAGATTCAATAATTTCTTGAATTTTAGCATGCGCCATATCTCTTGCAACAATCAATGTTCCATTTAGTGTTAATCTCGTTTTAATCGGGTATTTGGATAACTCAGCTAAAACTTCTGCCATCGGTCTATCCAGATTTATTTCAATTGCTGGCTCTAAATGAGGCGCAGTTGCTGGTAATAATCTTCGAGGATTCATTTCTAATTGTTCCAAGAATATCCCTTCTTTTGTAATTTTCGCTTTTATATTTCTATCCGCAGAACAGGAAACACCTAATCCTACTGGGCAAGATGCAGCGTGTCTAGGTAATCTAATAACTCTGACATCATGGGTAAAATATTTCCC
>CAMDAO010000052.1 GCA_945888595.1 Chryseobacterium gleum
GAATTATTTGGTAAATGTATGCATGCTTATTTTGAAAAGTGGAAGTTTAAGCATCCTCAGCCGGAAGATATGCGCAGTATCCTTGAACAAACATCAGGTAAAAATTTATCTTGGCTCTTTGATGATTTAATTCAAACGACTCATCACATTGATTACAGATTATCCAAAGTAAAAAAAACAGCAAGTGGATTTGACGTTACTGTTAGAAACGTTGGTCAAGTAAATGGTCCATTAGAAATAGATGGATATGCTGATGGCAAATTAATAGAAAAAAGTTGGGTTGAACCGGGAGATAAAAAACAACTTGTTCATTTAAATTCACTCAATTTAGATGAGGTTCGTATCGATGCGAATAATAATATTCCAGAGATGGATAGAACGAATAACCAGTGGAAAAAAAGTTTATTATTTAATAAAATAGAGCCTGTAAAATTTGAATTTCTATTTGGCGATCATGAACGAGGTAAGTCAAATAACTTTTGGACACCTATGGTTTCTGGAAACGCGTATGATAAATTTATGGTGGGAATAGTGGCTCATAATTATGGAATTCCCTTTAAAAACTTCCAATATTTAATGGCTCCTATGTATTCAACTGGGAGAAAAAGCATATCAGGAATTGGAGAATTTAGTTATTCTATGTTGCCTCGAAAATCTTTTAAGTTAATTCGTATAGGAGTATCGCTAAAATCATTTAAAAATGATGAAAAAATGGGGAATGGTTTCACAGGCCAAAATCAATATTATGCTAATTTTTCGCCCTATATTTTTATGAATTTAGGAAATAGAAAGTCAGCTTCACCAATTTCTCATTCATTCTTAATTCAAACAATTTCAAGTACTATAAAATCCGGTAGTAATTCTACGAATGAAATGGGAGGGTTCATTAAGTTTGCGACTCATTACGCAAAAGCGGATCATCAAGCAGATTTGATTTTGAGAAGTGATTACATGAAAAATACAGGTAATTCAAATGAAGTAGGTAGAGTTTCAATGGAAGGAAATTATCGCTTTAGATATTTGAAAAATAAAATGAAACGTTGGGTTGAATTGCGAGCTTATTTTGGGTCGAATTACCGCTATAAAGATGCTGATAATACGGGAAGATATTTAATTTCGATGAGTGGTGTTAGTGGGAATCAAGATCTATTTTATGAAGATTACTACTTTGCTCGATCAGCGACCATTGGTTTTTTTGCCAACCAAAGAAATGCAGATATGGGAGGATTTAAAACAACTAGTAATGCAGCTTCAACATCTTTTTGGATGACAACAGGTAACTTTTATTTACAATTGCCAATCAAACCAAATGTCATAGGCGTTTTTGCAGATGCTGGAACCTATTCAAACGGAAGTACTACAAATGGTATTTTTGTGACAGGGTTAGGAATGAGATTAGGAAAAGTTTTAGGTGTGTATTTTCCTCTTTATCAAAGTGATAATATGGGAGCTTTATTTACTAGTAATTATTCAAAGAATATTCGATTCACATTGAAAATGAATATTGTAAATAAAGGGTTAAAATTGACTGGTATCAATTGAATTCAACACTATAACTGAAGATATTAGGCGTAAATCATTATTTATTCATGTTTTGAAAGTAAAATAGCAGTAGAATTTACTTTGATTTCTTACGCGTGATGTAAAATAGATTCTGCAAGTGATTTTGTCATTGGGCAGCATTTTCGATTTTTTAAAAGTTTAGATGCCTTTGCCTCAATTTTACTTCTTGATAATTTACCTCCGCTGACGTTTGAGAGCGCAGAACTTGCTAATACTTTTGATATTTTTGAAGAAGATGAATCTTGTAAAATTTTTAGCGCTAAAAATGCGATATTGTCGGATGTTGTTGTGTAGTCTTTCGTCATAAAATAATGTAAAAATCACCGAGATTATTACAGTACAAAGTTACGCCATACTTTTCATAGTATCATCTTGTTTTTTAGCGTTTTAGTCACTTAAAATGAGAAAAATAGTTAAAATTTGTGTTTTTTTTTATTTTTCCAGCTGAAATTAAAACGATTTCAAAATAGAACACGTTTTTTCAATGTCACTATCACTATTATTTAAATGTGTCACAAGGCGTATCATACCTTCTCCAAAAGCCATCACTAGAATGTCACGTTCCTTCAGTTTATTAATATAAAGATTGCGATCTTCGGCGCTGTTTAATACCGCCACAACAATATTTGTTTGCACAGGAATGACTTCCTTTATCCAATTTAATTGAACTAAACACGCTTCTAGTTCTTTTGCTCGCTTATGATCTTCTTTCAGTCGCTCAAAATTGTTTTTTAACGCATATAATCCTCCTGCAGCTAAAAATCCGGCTTGTCTCATTCCGCCACCAAACACTTTACGCACACGACGAGATTTTTTAATAAATTCTTTTGTCCCTAATAGAAGTGATCCAACAGGTGCGCCAAGACCTTTCGATAAGCATAAAGAAATGGAGTCAAATTGTTGTGCATATTCTTTTGGAGAAATCCCCGTTTCGACCAATGCATTCATTAGTCTTGCCCCATCTATGTGAAGTGGAACGTTTTGAGCAATACAAAGTTTTTTAATTTTCTTAATTTCTTCAAAGTCATAGATTGCACCACCACCGCGATTAGCAGTATCTTCTATACTAACTAATTCCGTGATTGGATAATGAACATCGTCTGGATTAAACCATTTGCTAATCGCTTCAGATGTTAATCTTCCGCGGCTTCCTTGCAGTAATCGAACAGAAGCACCTGAATTTTTCGCGATTCCACCACCTTCATACTTATAAATATGACTTTCTTCATGACAAATGATTTCTCCACCTGGGCGCACATGAACATTTATTGCGATTTGATTTGTTTGTGTACCAGAAGAGCAAAATAAAGCATCTTCCATCCCGAATAGTTGCGCGGCATAGTTTTGAATTTCATGAATACTTGGGTCTTCGTTAAATACATCATCTCCAACTGCAGCATTCATCATGAACTCTCTCATTTCGATGGTTGGTAATGTTACGGTATCACTTCTAAAATCGATCATTCTTTAACTATTTTATGTATTAATTATTTTCAAGAAATTGCACTATTTTCAAGGAAGCTCCTTCCTGACTATTTACGAAATTAGCTGTTTTCATTGTTAGAATTTCCTGTTGGGATTTTATTTTCTCTATCGTATCGAGTATTTCTTCAGTTGTCTCAATAGAGAATCCAATACCTTCATCGATAAACATTTGAGCTTCAGGAAATTTACTATGTTTTGGGCCGAAAATTACAGGTAATCCAAAGACTGCAGGTTCTAAAATATTATGTAAACTACCTGAAAATCCACCTCCAATGTAGGCAATTGCTCCGTATGAATATGCATTCGCAAGAGCACCAATAGTATCTAAAAGCAGAACTTTCTCATCCGTCATTTCGCCTCCATTTTCTACTTCCGAATAACGGAGAAAAGGAATCTTTAATTTCCCAATAATTTGTTCCATATGGTCTTTGGAGATATCATGAGGAGCAAGAATGACTTTTCGTGAAAGGATACCTTGATTTATTAATGGAATAAATAAGTCTTCATCGATCTGCCAAGAACTTCCTATAATAAAAGCTTTTTCAGCACCTAAATAATGTTCTACTGTACTATTTTTTTGAAGATTATTTTTATTCTCTATCACCCGATCAAATCGTGTATCACCCGTTATTTGAAAATTGGCAATCCCTATTGATGTTAACAACTCAGCAGAAGCATCATTTTGTATGAAAAAGAAATCAAACTGATGTAATAATGAACGAAAAAAAGTAGAATATTTTTTGAAAAATCTTTGTTCTGGGCGAAATATTGCACTGATTGAATACAGTTTTGCGCCAGATTTTTTTATTTCAAATATATAGTTTGCCCAAAACTCGTATTTCACAAAAAACACTTTGCTAGGAGAAAAATGAGTAATAAATTTACGCGCATTTGATGGAGTGTCTAAGGGCAAGTAGCACACGTAATCAGCGTTATGATTTCTTTTGTGATAATGCAAAAAGCCTGAAGGAGAAAAGAAAGTTACCAAAATAAATACGGAAGGGTTATTTTTTTTCAATAAATTAATAACTGGTAAAGCTTGATCAAATTCGCCTAATGAAGCACAGTGAAACCAATATGTTTCTTTGTGCTCGAGGTTTGGAAGCTTTGAAAAGAAATCATGTCTGCCCTGTACCCAAAGTTTTGCTTTCGGATGAAACAAAGCAGCGATCCTTAAAATACTACCATATAAAATGATACCTATGTTGTATAGTAAATGCATCAATCTAAATAATAATCTTTTGGTTTTCTTTTATAAATCGGAATGAACCAACCTATTTTAAATCCAACTTGGAAATCCAACATTGTTTTGTTTGATACGGGGACACCAGGCTGATCAAAGAATTGTGTTCGAAAGTTATGAGTGAATCCTTGTTGTGCATAAAATCCGCCAAAGAAGTTAATTAATCCATGGTCGGCCATAAATGCGTAGCCAACAAATTCATGAAAATTAGGACCTAATGTTAATCTATCATATCCTTTTTTATAATCTAGTTCTAATTGCGGTATAACTTGATCTTGCGTGGCAATTCTATATTTATGAGCCAGAAATCCGAGGCCGCAGTGAATAAAAATTCCGGAATTTTCATTCGGACTCAAAACAGGAAAAACTTTTCCCACGGCTAGATTTGCATTTAGTCCTCGCGCAGAAATGACAATCATTCCAATATCTCCATTTATATCGGTGACATTTCCTTGAGAATCTAGTAAGTTATTAAGCATTCCGTTGGTGTGAACTCTCTCGCTGAACATAAAATTAGCATCAATACCCAAAAACCAATTTTTAGTAGTTTTATAGCCGGCCATAATTCCTAAATGATGTAGGAAATCATACTTTAGAGCCATATCTCCACTCGTCCAATTGCCACCATAATTCACAGAAACCCATGGAGTACCTATAATAGAGTCATTCACGTTTCTTTGACCAAATGAATTGGTAATAAAGAAATTAGTAAATAGTAAAAAGGCAATAACTTTTTTCATTTGAATTGTATCGGTTTTTAAATATCATAAGGACCGCCTGGCTAGCCGCTATGTGATTCGTCATTGTGAAATTTAAATATCTTAACCTAAGGCACTGCTTATCGGCACGACGTTTTCTTTCGTACTTTCCAAAAATAAGGTCTTTTTTAGGATTTAGCAGCAAAAACGAATAAAAAGTATTAAATAGTAAAAGCAAGGTTTTTAAAATTGTGAATAAAAGCTAAAAACTCATGTCGAAATGCATCTATTTTCAGCTTATATTTGTGGTCAATAAAAAAACAAATATGTTAACGCTTGATCCGAAAACTCTTCCAATTCCAAAGTTACACCAGTATTTATTAGGTGCTATTGGTCCGCGTCCTATTGCTTTTGCTTCTACTATTGACGAGGCAGGAAATAGTAATTTGGCTCCATTTAGTTTTTTTAATGTTTTTAGTGCCAATCCGCCGATTTTGATTTTTTCTCCTGCTAGAAGTGGAAGAACGAATGAAACAAAGGATACCTATAAAAATGTCAAAGTACATCCAGAAGTTGTTATTAATGTGGTGAATTACGATATCGTCCACCAAATGAGTTTAGCTAGTTCTCCATATGCGCCAGGAGTTAGTGAGTTTTTGAAAGCTGGTTTTACGCCTATTAAATCGGATTTAATTAAGCCCATGCGTGTTGCGGAATCTCCTGTTCAATTTGAGTGCAAGGTGAATGAAGTTATTGAGCTTGGAGCTGAAGGAGGAGCTGGGAACCTAATTATTTGTGAAGTTGTTAAAATTCATATTCACGAGGATGTTCTCGATGAAAATGGGATGATTGATCAGCATAAAATTGACTTGGTTTCTAGAATGGGTGGAAATTGGTATTGCCGGGCAGATGAAAAGTCAATGTTCGAAATTATGAAGCCTATAACCACTTGCGGAATTGGTTTTGATCATTTGCCTGCAGATATTAGAAACAGTAATCTTTTGACTGGTAATGATCTAGGTCATCTGGCGGGTATTGAAGAAATTCCAAATGAAACGGATGTTAATGAATATAAATTGATCGAGTTAAGTGAATTATTTGTATCTTTAGAAAACGAACCGGTAAAATTGGAAGAATCATTGCATCAAAGAGCAAAGGAATTATTAAAAGAAAATAAGTTGGAAGAAGCATGGTTAACATTGCTTTCATTTAACAATTAAATAAAGAGTATAGAATAACAAAAAAACAAAAAGTATGTTTAAATTAAGTGGAATCGTTAAAGTGGTGAATGCAACAGTTCAAGTGAATGAGAAATTTGCAAAAAGAGAATTCGTGGTAACTGATGCATCGAGTATGTATCCTCAAGATATCATGTTTCAATCTACGCAAGACAAATGTTCTTTATTAGATACTGTTCAAGTAAATGATCAAGTGGAGGTTTCTTTTAATCTTCGTGGACGTGAGTGGACTAGTCCTACAGGTGAGGTGAAGTATTTCAATACTTTAGAAGCTTGGAGAATTGATAAAGTGGGTGCAAATGGTGGAGGTATGCCACAAGGAGGTCCTGCTGCAATGAGCTTAGACCCAATTGCTTCAACGCAAGCGATTGCGGAAAGTGCGGATGATGATCTACCATTCTGATTGGAATGTTGAAGTTTCAATGTTGAATGTTTGATATTCAATTAAAAAATAGTCAAGGGGCTGTCTCAAAAGGACAGCCTTTATTTTTTTTGAACCATAAGAGAAAGTATACTTTCGGAGACCGAAGGGAAGGATTATAAGGACATATAAGTTATTTGATAAATTAAAGTAACAAATTGTAAATCAACAACAAACATAGTTTGTTTACTTTTTCATATATAATCTTACATTGTTAATTTTTAAATAAATTACAACTTTTGTGACAGCCTCTTTTGTTGCTTAAAACGTTTGTGTCTTTTCAACTTTGAATGTTTCGACCTTTCCAATTTGTTTTGAATGTAGCTGAAAGAACTAGGAGAGTCGCAATATAGCAGGGATACAAAAATGATGAAATTGGAATAAGAGTCCAAGTG
The DNA here is from genome assembly GCA_945888595.1 of Chryseobacterium gleum. GTDB lineage: Bacteria > Bacteroidota > Bacteroidia > Flavobacteriales_D > Crocinitomicaceae > CAIUKX01. The sequence continues at coordinate 7,044 of CAMDAO010000052.1, forward strand.
TTCATCCGTTTTATTTTGGAGAAATAGGCATAGTTAATTAGCATTTCTATTCCAGATTTAAGGATAAAAAATACAATCAAAAATATATATTCATGCTTTGCAGTTAAATAGATCGTCCCAATAATAAAAAGTAAATGTATGCTTGCAATAATGACTATTAAAGAATTAGTTTGCATATCATTGACCTTACTCCCTTTCCCAATCCACCTTAAGCGCTGTTCAAAAAAAGATTTGATTGTATGCGGGGTATTCGTATACACCGCATTCGATAATTCAGTAATTAGTTCGATTTCACAGTTGTTTTTTTGAAAATCTCTAAGGAGAAATACATCATCGCCCGAGAAAATATGTTTATGTTTTTCAAATGAATCAAATGTTAAAAAAACATCTTTTCGAAAAAGTAAATTAGCTCCACTTGCGATAAACGGCCTCGTCAAACCAGAAATTGCTGTATTTAGCGAATTTGAAAGTGCGTAATCTAATTCAAATAATTTCTCCTTCCAATTTTCCCCTTCCATGATTACAGGTAGAATTAAGAGGTCTTTTTTTGATAGTTTTTCTAAAGATGAAAAATAAGTAGCTTCAAATTGCACATCAGCGTCTATAGTTAGTATAAATTCTGTGGTACTATTTTTAATTCCATATCGTATAGCAGTCTTTTTCCCTTGTATTCCAGCGGGTAATTTGAGAACAGAATACGGGATTGATTTTTCTAATTGTCCAATTATCTTCATTCCACCATCTGTCGAATGGTCATCAATAAATAAAAAATGAAAAGGTAAAATTGTCTGTTTTTGAATTGATGCAATCAAATTTGCTAAATTATTCTCCTCGTTTCTAAAAGGAATAATTACTGTTATTTGATTTATATTGATCAAATTGGACGAGAAAGTTAAGTTTTTCTTCTTGAATTGAAAATAAAATCCGCAGATCAGAAAACAACCAAAAATCGCGTAAATGAATAGAAATATAAAAAAAATATTATTCAATTTCTATTTTGTTTTGTCTACAAATAAATAAACTAAAAACAGAAGGTAGGGCTAAATTAACAATCCAAATTAATACAGAAGCCGTCAATATTTCAACTTGTCCAAATCCGATACTCCCTAGGACGAGCAATGCAATAGACTCTCTGACTACCAATTTACCAAACCACAGAGAAGGAACTAAGGTGGTCCATAAGAATATTTGCCAAATCCATAAAAATGCATCTACGCTTAAAGCATCTTCAAAGGCATTAAACATGAGCCAAAATTGTAACGTGAAGATAAAATGTCGACCGAGACTCAATACTAGCAGGCGCATTCGAAAAGATTTATCACTTTTAATCATTTGAACAACCTTCGAGAAATGTTTTTTTCGCGTTAAGTAGCGCCATTTTAATTTTTCAAATTTGAAGTAGAATAGCAACAGAATGCAACAAAAAAGGAATATTGGAATAGTAATCGTTGATATGGTTAATCCAAATGGAGTTTCATTGAGAATGAAGAGTGATAATAATCCAAAAAATATACTAGCAAAAAACTGAGAAAAACTTGAAATTAATGTCATTAAAATGATGGAAGGCCGTAACTCTTTTTTAAAATAATACATTCTACCAATAAAATTACCAATCATGTTTGGGGTAACTAATCCAGTGGCAATTCCAGCCATAAACGCTCTGAAATTTATCTTTTTAGAAGTGTTGGTATTAATTAATTTTAAGATATTAGTCCATTTAAGCCATTCAAAACCCCAATTAATTACTAATAATATACAGCTTAAAATTAAAAAAAATGGATGTTTTAATCCTAATGTTTTCCAATCCTCTAATTTTACACTTGCTAATTGTGTATATAGCAAATAGGATACTCCTAAAAGAAGAATCAATTTGAGAAAAAGGAACAAAATCCCTTTATTTTTTATAGTTTTATCCAACGAAGTATACTTTAAATGGTTGAAGATAAAATAATTCTTGGAATTGACCCCGGAACAAATGTTTTGGGATATGGATTAATTCATGTTAAGGGCAGTAAATTATCTCTTATTAACTTCGGTGTCATACAGTTAGCTAAGCTTCCGACACATCCAGATAAATTAAAAAAAATTTTTGAAAGGTTGGATGAAATCATAAAAGAATACAAGCCAGACGAAATGGCTATCGAAGCTCCATTCTTCGGGAAAAATGTTCAGTCCATGTTAAAGTTGGGTAGAGCTCAAGGTGTTGCAATAGCAGTTTCATTGAGTAATAATATTCCTTTTGAAGAATACACACCAAGAAGAATTAAACAAGCGGTAACAGGAAATGGAAATGCATCAAAAGAACAAGTTGCAGCCATGTTACAAACTATCTTAAATTTCACGGAGATTCCGAAGTACTTGGATGCTACTGATGGTTTAGCTATTGCTGTTTGCCATCATTTTTCAAAGGGAGTTGGCGAGCACAATAAGGTCAAAGGAAGTAAGTGGGAGGCTTTTTTGAAAAATAATCAAGATCGAAAATTAAGATAAGATTACTTAGATTGTAATTCCGTCATTTGTCTATTGATGGAGTCTAGTACTTGAGAATTGATGGATTGCATTTCTTTTTGGCGAGAACCATAGTAACTTATAGAAGAATTTAATCGAGTTGTATCCAAATTGTATTTTTTTAGTACGATTTGACCCGATTTCCTCAGTGTTTTATAATTCTGATTCACCTGTGGGAATTGACTTTTTACATGCGATTCTAAAATGGAAAGATCTTTTAAAACCATTACCATTGTATCTCTAGGTATTAAATTAGAAGGTTTTGGAAATAGTTTAATTTCTTCAGAACAACTGCAAGTGATCGATAATACAACCAAAAATGCTATTTTTTTTATCATCTTCGGTTGAATAATAATCGTTTCCCAATTTCGTTAGAAATCACATTACCATCCTTATAAACAATATTTCCGTTTACGAAAGTAGCGTCAATTGAATGTGAAAACGTATTTCCTTCGAAGGGTGACCAACCACATTTTGAAAGTATATTTTCTTTTGAAATTGTTATTTCTTTCGTCGGGTTTACGATCACTAAATCTGCAAAATAACCTTCTCTGATGTATCCTCTTTCCTCTATTTTAAATAGTATTGCAGGTGAATGAGCCATTTTTTGAACTACCATTTCCAAAGATATTTTCCCTTCTCTTGATTTTTCTAACATTGCCAATAAAGCATGTTGTACCAATGGTCCTCCCGAAGGAGCTTTGAAATAAGATTGATTTTTTTCTTCAATTGTATGAGGAGCATGATCCGTTGCAATCACATCAATTTTATTTTCCAAAACTGCTTTCCAGATAGCTTCCCGATCTTGGGCTGTTTTCACTGCCGGGTTCCATTTTATATAATTACCTTTTGCAGCATAATCTTCATCTGAAAACCATAGATGATGAATACAAGCTTCTGCTGTGATTAGTTTTTGTTCTAAAGGAAGTTTATTTCCGAACAAAGAAATCTCTTTTTCTGTTGAAATATGTAAAATATGTAATCGCGTCCCATGCTTATTAGCCATTCCAACCGCCAATGAGGAGGAAATGTAACATGCTTCCGCACTTCGAATTAGTGGATGGTTTTGAACTGGAATAGTTTCCCCGTATTGTTCTTTAAAATGCTTAATATTTCGCTGAATTGTTGCTTCGTCTTCGCAATGAGTAGCAATTAATATAGGAGGAACTCTTGAAAACAAACTATCTAAAGTAGCTTCATTATCCACCAACATATTCCCTGTGGACGACCCCATGAAAATTTTGACACCACATACCTTTCTATCGTCAGTTCTTAAGACTTCTTCTATATTGTCGTTTGACGCACCCATAAAGAAGGAGTAATTAGCGATGGAACTTTGGGATGCTATATTATATTTATCTTGTAAGAGATTTTGCGTTAATGTGTTAGGTGCTGTGTTAGGCATTTCCATAAAAGAAGTTATCCCACCTGCAACGGCCGCTCTAGATTCACTTTTTATATCCGCTTTATGAGTTAACCCCGGTTCTCGAAAATGTACTTGATCATCGATACATCCTGGAAGTACAAATTTTCCTTCAATATTTATTTCTTCAGTCGCGTATCCAACGGTAATAGTTGTGTCAATTCTTTCAATTCTATCATTTTTAATTAAGATATCAGCAATAAATCGCTTTCCTTCGTTAATTATTGTTCCACCTTTTAATAAAATAGATTTACTCATAATTTCATACTACGCATTTTCCAGACACCAATAAAGGCCTCCTTAAATATTTTTGAACTCATTTTTGACAAGCCGAACAGACGGTCGATAAAGGTGATAGGAATTTCTGTTATTTTAAAATTGTGCTTGATAGCCGCATATTTCATGCAAATCTGAAAAGCATATCCTTTAAATGTATTCGCATCCAAGTTTATCTTTTCTAACACGGCACGTTTATAACACTTGAATCCTGAGGTAGTGTCTTTTATTTTTATAAGTAGAATTAATCGAACGTATACACTAGCAAAATAGGACATTAATACACGTTTCAGTGGCCAATTTTCTACTTTTCCGCCGGAACAATAGCGAGAACCAATGCTAACATCAGCGCCGTCAATCGCACATGCATTGTATAGCCGAATTAAATCTTCAGGATTATGCGAGAAATCACAGTCCATTTCAAAAATATAATCGTATTTTTTGTCAATAGCCCATTTAAAGCCATGTATATAGGCAGTTCCCAATCCTAATTTCCCTTTTCGTGTTTCTAAATGGATTTTCCCAGGAAATTCAAGTTGGAGTGCCTGTATGATTTCTCCAGTGCCATCAGGAGAAGAATCGTCGACAAAAAGCACATGAAATAATTTTTCAAAAGACATAACCTTTCGAATTATTTTTTCCACATTCTCCTCCTCATTATAAGTAGGAATGATGACAATTGAATCAGACATTAAATAGCGAATTAAAATGCTAAATTAATTAAATAAAATCAATCAAAAAATCAAACCGATGAAAATGTATAATAATCGCTTGAAGAATTATGTATGATTAAGTAGTTAGTTCATTAAACACTTCTTTTACGGCATCTGAAATTAAGTCTGATTCATAACCTTTTGATAGTAAAAAACGAAATATTTTTGCTTTTTGTTCCCATTGGTCACCTTTTTTTTGTTCTAATTCAGCTTTCTTTTTTTTAGTTAGAGAAATGATAGTTGACCAATATTTTTCTGGATCGATTTCTTTCATACCCATTTTAATAGAATACACGGAAATTTGCTTCAATTTTAATTGATTTTTAATTTTATTTCTCCCCCATTTCTTAATGTTGAATTTCCCAGAAACATAAGCTTCTGCAAATCGCTGTTCATTAATGAAATTATTGCTTATTAGATCTGCTATAAGTTGGTTTCTTTGCTCAGATTGAAAATTCCATTCATACAGTTTGAGATCAATTTCAAATTGACACCTTTCTTGGTAAGCGCATAAGGCCTCTAATTTTACCTTTGCTTCATGAAGAGAATACTTTGGTTCGAACATGAAATAAAATGATTGCTGCAGTTGGTTAGTTGAAGGATGAAATTAATCACCCTTCACTAAAAATCTATTACCTAAAGAGTGATTTCTTCGTTGTTTTTATTCACGAATTTATACTCTAAGAGTCGGTTATCAGTAATTCCTCTAACGTTGACCCATTTTTTATATTTGAACAACCACTTGACTTGCCTAGAGATTAAACCATTGATGAAATAGGCTTCCAAATAGGGATGAACTAATAAACTCACACTTTTTTCTTTTCGCTCCTTTACTAGGTAATTTAGATTGTTTTCAATTTCTTCAGCGTAGAGAATAGCCGCTTGAACCTCACCAGTTCCATTACAAGTTGGACAAGCCTCAGAAGTATTGATATCTGTTTCTGGCCTAACCCGCTGACGTGTAATTTCAACCACTCCAAATTTTGAAGGAGGTAAAATATTATGTTTCGCGCGATCAGAAATCATATGCTCCTTGATTTTCTCAAAGAGTTGTTTATTGTTTTCGCGGTCGTGCATATCAATAAAGTCAATACAGATAATACCACCCATATCTCTTAATTGAAGAACACGAGCAATTTCCTCTGCTGCTTCTAAATTAGTAGACAATGCATTACTTTCTTGACCCTCAGCTCCCTTTCGGTTACCACTGTTTACGTCAATAACATGCATCGCTTCGGTATGCTCAATTATTAAATAACCGCCACTTGCAAGTGGAACTTTTTTTCCGAACAAAGTCTTAATTTGTTTTGTAATTCCAAATTTTTCAAAAATATTGATTTTACGGTCATGTAATTTCAATATTTTCTCTCTTCCTGGCGCTATATTAACGATGTATTCACTCATTTCTGTCATGAGGATCACGTCATTTACATGAATATTTGAAAAATCTGCATTTAACAAGTCACGTAAAATCGAAGATGTTTTATCAAGTTCACCTAATACTTTTTTGGGTGGAGTAGCTGTTTTTAAATTAGCGTACATGAATTTCCACTTTTCAAGTAAATTTTGTAAATCTTGATCAAGTAATTCGACCTTTTTATTTTCAGCAACCGTGCGAATAATAACCCCAAAGTTTTTCGGTTTTATATTATTCATCAAGTTTTTCAATCGAGCCCTTTCTTCGGGGTCTTTGATTTTTTGGGAGATTGAAATTTTATCAGAAAAAGGAACCAAGACAAGATAACGTCCAGCAAGGGTAATTTCAGCGCTTAAACGCGGACCCTTACTTGAAATAGGTTCTTTTGCCACTTGCACCAAGATAGGAGAAGAAGAGGAAACTATTTCATTGATTTTACCATCTTTGGCAATATCCTTTTCGGCCTTAAAATAAAGAAGGTCAGCTACGTTTTGCCTACCGTGCAACGTATCTCTAGTAAACTTATTTAATGAGTTGAATTGAGGCCCAAGATCAAGATAATGTAAAAAAGCATCCTTTTCAAAGCCAACATCTACAAATGCTGCATTTAAACTAGGAACTACTTTTCTAACTTTACCGAGGTAAATGTCACCTACGGCAAATTCAGTATTTCCTTTTTCTTCCTGCAGCTCAATAAGTTTCCCGTCACGCAGCAAAGCAAGCCAAATACCATTTGGTCTGGCATCGACTACTAGTTCTAAACTCACGAAAGACTGTATTTAATTAAAATGTAAGAAAACAGAAAAACTTAGCAAGCAATTGCTCACTAAGTTTAATTCTTTAAGTAAATTCAAAGATTACTTTTTCTTTTTATGACGATTTTTTCTAAGACGTTTTTTACGCTTGTGAGTCGCCATTTTGTGACCTTTTCTTTTTTTACCGCTTGGCATAATTATATATTTTATTGATTAAACTCTTTTTAAACACTTGAATATCAGTCACAGGTTAATTTTGTAAATTAATTCAAGAGTGCGAAAGTAAGGAATTTAATCGGATTAATTACAATTGGTTTAAGAAAACACGTAATTATTTTACTTTCACACTTGTTTTAACCTCGTCAACAAAAGTTTTAGCAGGTTTAAATGAAGGTATATTGTGAGCTGGAATAATAATTGTCGTGTTTTTTGAAATATTTCTTCCAGTTTTTTCAGCTCTTTCTTTCACGATAAAACTACCAAAACCTCTCAAATAAACATTCTCTCCTTTTGATAACGAAGATTTAATAGTTGTCATAAATGCTTCAACTGCTTTTAAAGCTTCATTTCTTTCTAATCCTGTTTCTACTGCGATGTCAGTAACAATGTCTGCTTTTGTCATTTTGTTTTGTATTTTTGATTATTTTTAACTAATTCATTTTCAGAATGCAAAAGTATAGTACTTAAATATATATTTTTGCATTTTATTCAAATAATTTAAAAATTTTCGTCTTAATGGTTGATTTTCACCTACTAATAGGGATTTGGTATAGATTAAATAAACGTGAACTACCTTGGCGTAAAACAAATGACCCTTATTTGATTTGGTTATCAGAAATAATTCTTCAACAGACACGAGTTGTTCAAGGATTAAGTTATTATCTAAAATTTACGCATAATTATCCAACGGTTTTTGATTTAGCAAACGCATCAGAACAAGATGTATTAAATGATTGGCAGGGACTAGGTTATTATAGTAGAGCAAGAAATTTACATGCAACTGCTAAGGTTATTGCGTCGGAATATATGGGTGTCTTCCCAAAGACTTTTTTAGAAATAAAGAAACTGAAAGGGATAGGCGATTATACAGCTGCTGCCATTTCTTCTTTCGCTTTCAATTTACCTCATGCAGTCGTTGATGGCAATGTTTATCGTGTTTTAAGTCGAGTTTTTAATATTGACCTTCCAATTGATTCAATCGAAGGGAAAAAATATTTTGCGCAATTGGCGAAAGAACTGCTGCCGAATCATGACGCCGCTATTCACAATCAAGCAATTATGGAAATGGGTGCAATTCAATGTTTACCAACAAACCCTCTTTGTGATTCGTGCCCTTTGCTTGAAAAATGCCTGTCTTATCAATTAAAAAACACGCACGAAAGACCCGTTAAGGTTAAAAAGACGAAAACCAGAGATCGATTTTTTCATTTTCTTATTTTTCAAAAAGATAATCAAGTATTTTTAGAAAAACGAGAAAGCAAAGATATTTGGAAACATTTATTTCAATTTCCCTTAATCGAAACAAGTGAAGAATTAACTACAAACGATATCAAAAAGATAATTTTTGAAAAATTTGAGTTGATGCCAATATTTCAAAGCGAAAAGGTGGTTCATATATTATCACATCAGAAAATTAATGCTAGGTTTTACTTTTTCGATTTTTTTCCATCCAACTTACCTAGCACCTTTTTACGAATAAATAGGAAGGACATTCAAGATTTTCCCTTGCCACGTTTAATAGATCGTTTCTTAGAAGAAAGTGAGTTTTAAATTGTTGATATTTAGCTAAATTAGTGTTATATTTGATAAAAATAAATTCTTAGTGATATGGCAGGTACGGTAAATAAAGTAATTCTTGTTGGTAATTTAGGGAAGGACCCTGAAGTGCGAAGACTAGAAAATGGTTCAATGGTTGCTACTTTTTCAATTGCAACTTC
>CAMDAO010000053.1 GCA_945888595.1 Chryseobacterium gleum
GAAACAGCATACGATTTTTTACCTTTACCTATTTTTTCTCCTTCGTAAACATCAAATAAACCAATTTCCTTCAATATTTTCTTATCGCATGACTTGGCAATACTTTCGATTTCAGAAAATGTTGTGGAGTTATTCAAGAGTAAAGAAAAATCTCTTCTTACTTCAAAAGTTTTTGGTAATTCCGAATATTTAATTTTTGAATAGGTTAAACATTTCAGTATTGCTTCCCAATCTAAATCAGCAACAAATACCTCATTTTTAATCCCGAAATGTTTTCTGATTTCAGGAGTAACCCAACCAATTTCTCCCACTTTTTGCTTTAAGATAGTTACTTGCACTCCGTCCTGTAAAAGGGAATTTTTTAGGGCAGATTCGGTTACTAATGAATCTAAACCTAATCGTTGAAATAGAGCTGTTACGATTCCTTTTATGGTATAATAGCTAACGGGATTTTTAGATGAATTCCATTGTTCTATCTCTAGTTTTCCTGACACAGAAAGAAGAAAACGTTTGTTTTCACTAAATCCACTTTCAAATTTATAGTATGTTTTCCCAAATTCCATCAGTCTTAAATCAGGATTTTGTCTGTTTTGATTGTGCTGGATAACTTCTAACGTATTGAATAGCAAAGATTGTCTCATCACATCTAATTCCTGACTAATAGGATTTAACATTTTTACATTTCTCGTAGAAGGAAAAATATCTTTCCCCAGTTTATCCGTATAGTTAGAGCTACTTAGAGAATTATTTAAAATCTCAATAAATCCTTTTCCAACTAAAAACTCAGAAGCAATCGATTGTACTTTTTCGAAATCTGGTTTTTTAAAGTTCCCAATTGAAGTGTTTAATTTACGTGGGAGTGGCACATTATTAAATCCAAAAATTCGTAAGACTTCCTCAATCACATCCGCTTCGCGAGTTACATCAACTCTATAAGCAGGAACTTCTAGTTTCGCAATGCCATTAATATCGGAGATGATCTTTATATCTAAATTTTGTAATATTTCATTCACCTGTTCTTTCGGTAATTCTACACCAATTAATTGATAGCATCTAGTATAATGAAATACAAGTTGGTGATTTTCTATTTTTTTCGGGTAGATATCCACAATTTCCATCCCAATTTCTCCTCCAGCGATTTCTTGAATTAACAAAGCAGCTCTTTTTAATGCGTATTCTGTCAATGCAGGATCAACTCCTCTTTCAAATCGGAAACTTGCATCGGTATTTAAACCATGATGCTTGGCAGTTTTCCGCACGGATACTGGATTGAAATAAGCAGATTCTAAAAACACATTGGATGTTGAGTCTTTTATTCCAGAATTTTGACCTCCAAATACTCCTGCGATACAAAGGTTTTCTTCACCATTTGTTATCATCATATTTTCTGATGTCAATGTTCTTTCTACGCCATCTAGTGTGATAAATGTTTCGCCTTGTTGCGCATTTTTAATAACGATTCTGCCATGCAGTGACCCCGCATCAAAAGCATGCAAAGGAGTACCTAATTCTCTCATGACAAAATTAGTGATATCGACTACATTGTTGATTGGTGAAAGGCCAATTGCTCGTAATCTTTTTTGAAGCCAAGCAGGAGATGGTTTAATCGTTACCCCAGTAATTGTTGTACCCATGTATCGTGGACATGTGGTTTCACATTCGTTGGAAATTGAAATTTTTAAATCATTTTTTCCTTTGATAAAAGATGAAACGGAAGGCCATTTTAGTGCTAGTCCTTTATTTTTATGTACATTTAAATAAGCAACTAAATCACGAGCTACACCTATATGTCCCATGGCATCAGCACGATTTGGCGTTAATCCAATTTCGATGGTATGATCATCTTCTAATTCAAAATAATAGGCAGCCGTAGTTCCGACCACAATTTCAGAATCTAAAACTAAAATACCAGAATGAGATTCACCTAAGCCTAATTCATCTTCTGCACAAAGCATACCTTGAGATTCAACACCTCTTATTTTTGATAGTTTTATCTTAAATGGCTCATCTGGTTTGGGATAAAGAGTGCATCCAACGGTAGCAACAATAACCTTTTGTCCCACCGCAACATTGGGAGCACCGCAAACTATTTGTAAAAGTTCATCTTTACCAATATTTACAGTTGTAACTTTCAATTTATCAGCATCTGGATGTTTTTCACAGGTGATAACTTCTCCCACAAGAACACCTTCTAATCCGCCTTTTATTGCTTCAATTTTTTCTATACTTTCTACTTCTAATCCAGTATCTGTAAGGATATTACCTGCTTCAACCGGTGATAGATTTGTATTAATGTATTGTTTTAACCAATTATATGATATTTTCATCCAAAAAAAATGTCGTTTGTAGTGCGCAAAGTTAATTAAATCAAATGTAATTCGAGTTATAAAAAGTACATAGTTTCATATGGTAGATTTATAAAATTTAAATTAATTTATCTACTTATTTTGTTTAACATTTACTATATTTGTTTAAACAAAATAGATATGAACGAGCAAATAAATATCGTTTGGTTCAAGAGAGATTTACGATTTACGGATCACGAACCTATTTTGCTTGCTCAACAATCTCAAATTCCAACCTTACTTATTTATTTTTTCGAACCATCCATGTTGGCGTATGATGACAGCGATAGCAGACATTGGCGTTTTGTCTATGAGTCGCTTCAAGAAATGAATGAAAAATTAGTGTCATTAGAAGCTAAAATTTATATTTTTCATTCAGAAGTCATTCCAATTTTCGAATTAATAGCTTCTAACTATATCATTAAAAATTTATATTCACACCAAGAAATAGGTAATAAAACCAGTTTTGATCGTGACCTTGAAGTAAAATCGTTTTGTCAAAAAAAATCAATTAATTGGAAAGAATCGCAAACAAATGGAGTGGTTAGAAAATTAAAATCACGATTTGGCTGGGAAAAAAGATGGAAGTCGACAATGCTTTCTCAACCAAAAATTATAGATGAAACAAAATGGAACATTCTAAAATTACCTACTGTATTATATGATTCTAATAAAGGTCACGAATTAGTAAATGAGATAACTATACCGAATCCTAATTTTCAAAAAGGAGGAGAATCTTTAGCTTGGAGATATTTAGAAAGCTTTCTTAAAAATCGTTGTCAGAATTACAGTAAACACATATCAAAACCAGAGTTAAGTAGAAAAGGTTGCAGTCGTCTTTCTCCCTATTTATCCTACGGAAATATCAGTATGCGAATGGTTTACCAATATACACTTCAACAGTATAAAGATTCTAAAAGCAAACGTGCTTTGACTAATTTCATATCAAGATTACATTGGCATTGTCATTTTATACAAAAATTTGAAGATGAATGCTCTATGGAATTTGAGCCAGTCAATAAATCCTATAATTCGATTCAGAAAACACGAAATGTGGCTTATATTTCAGCTTGGCAAAACGGAAAAACAGGAGTCCCTCTTGTTGATGCTTGTATGCGTTGTTTAGTTCAAACTGGATTTATCAATTTTAGAATGCGCGCAATGGTGGTCTCCTTTTTTGTTTTCAATTTATGGCAAGATTGGAGAGATTTACACTTTTTAGCTCGTCAATTTCTAGATTACGAACCTGGAATTCATTATCCACAAATACATATGCAAGCAGGAATTACAGGTGTAAATACTGTTCGTATCTATAATCCGATTAAAAATTCTGAAGACCACGATTCAGAAGGAATATTTATCAAAAAATGGTGTCCTGAATTAGCTGATATTCCTTCTCACCTTCTCCACGAACCTTGGAAGTTAAATGCTTTTGAACAAGAAATTTATCAGTGTAAAATTGGAATTGACTATCCTGAACCCATTGTAGATTTAGAGTCGACCCGAAAATATGCAAGCGATATTATTTGGGGTAAACGAAAAGAAGTAGAAACAAAATTAGAAGGAATTCGCATTTTAAATAAACACGTAAACCAAAGAAGATGAAAACATTACGACTTATTTTAGGCGATCAATTGAATGAAAAACATACTTGGTTTAATTCGAAAAGCGAGGATATTACCTATGTTTTGATGGAAATAAAATCCGAAACAAATTATGTTGTTCATCACATACAAAAAGTGGTTGGAATTTTCTTTGCTATGCGTTTATTTGCCCAGAAACTAAAAGCGAATGGGCATCAGGTTGTTTATATTAAGTTGAGTGATGAAACGAATAAACATTCATTCTCAGAAAATATTCAACAGTTAATTAATAATCATAAATTTCAACTATTTGAATATCAATTAGCGGATGAATGGAGAGTTGATCAAGAAATTATTGAACTGACACAAAAAATGGTTATCGAAACAAAGGCATACGATACCGAACACTTTTTTACAACAAGGGAAGAACTCAACAATTTATTTGAGCATAAAAAAGAGTTTCTAATGGAGACTTTCTACAGAACAATGCGCAAGAAACACGATATTTTAATGGAAAGTGGAAAGCCAATTGGAGGGAAATGGAATTTTGATCACGACAATCGAAAAAGAATACCTGAAAAACATCGAATAATTGACCCTAAAATATACAAGCATGATGTGAGTGAAATAGTTCAATTATTGGACGAATGTGGAATTAAAACAATTGGAGAAATCAATTCTACCTCGTTTAGTTGGCCTGTAACTAGAGATGAATCTTTGGAATTGTTAGCTTATTTTATCGAATATTGTCTGCCACTTTTCGGAACACTTCAAGATGCAATGACTAAAAGATCGTGGTCTATTTATCACGCACGTATCTCATTTTCACTGAATATTAAACTCATATCCCCAAAAGAAGTGATTGATAAAGTGGTGGAATATTGGCAAATAAATCAACATTGTGAAATAAATCAAATTGAAGGTTTTATTCGACAAATTTTAGGATGGAGAGAGTATATGCGAGGAATTTATTGGGCTAAAATGCCTGAATATAAATCACTTAATTTCTTTGGGCATGCGAATAAATTACCAACATGGTTTTGGGATGGAAAAACTAATATGAATTGTTTAAACCATGCCATTTCTCAATCTTTGGAACATTCCTATGCACATCATATTCAAAGATTGATGGTGACTGGAAATTTCGCATTGTTAGCAGGAATCAACCCTGACGAAGTTGATAATTGGTATCTAGGCATTTACATAGATGCTTTTGAATGGGTCGAAATAACAAATACAAGGGGAATGAGTCAATACGCAGACGGCGGAATTGTAGGTAGTAAACCGTATATAAGTTCAGCAAGTTATATTGATAAAATGAGTGATTATTGCAAAAATTGCCACTACAATTCAGGAGAAAAAATAGGCGAAAAAGCGTGTCCGTTTAATAGTCTATATTGGAATTTTTTCGATCAACATCAAGAGAAATTAAGAACAAATTTTAGATTAAAAATGATGTATTCGATTTGGGATAAAATGGATCCAATACAAAAAGAAAAAATCTTAATGCAAGCAGATCATTATCTATCAAACATCGAAAATTTGTAAAATATGAAAACGAAAAGAAGTATTGTTTGGTTTAAATCAGATTTACGTCTATCTGATAATGAAACATTTGCAAGAGCTACAAATGAAAGTGATGAAATTATTCCTGTTTACATTTTTGATGAAGCCGATTATGTAGAAACTGCCTTTGGTACAAAAAAAACAGGTTCATTTCGGTTTCAATTTTTAGTAGAATCATTAACTGATTTGCATGAAGAGTTAATGTTTATCGGTTCAAAATTATTGATTTTAAAAGGAGATACAGCGACTGTTTTAGAAGCGTTAATTAAAAAGTACGACATAACGAAAATCTATTGCAAACAAGAAGTGGCTTATGCAGAAAAAAATAGATTAGCTGCTGTTGAAAAAATTGCATGGAAATTACTTTGTACCGTAGAGACTTTCTCAACTAGTACCTTGTTTCACGCTTCAGACCTACCGTTTCCTTTGAAAAACATACCAGAAATCTTTACTGATTTTAGGAAAAAAGTGGAAAAAGAATCAAGTGTTCGACCGATTTCAGAAACTCCGAAGTCTATTAAATCACCTATTCTTCCAAAATTCGAACTTCCACAAGCTGCTGATTTTGGACTTAAAACAATTGAGGTGGATCAACGAACTGCTTTTCCATTTAAAGGGGGAGAAACTCAGGCTTTGAAAAGGTTGAATGACTATTTGTTTGAAACACATTTTATTGAAAAATACAAAGAAACACGAAATGGGCTAATTGGTGAATCCTATTCATCAAAACTATCTCCTTGGTTAACATTGGGTTGCATTTCTCCTAAAACCATTTATTTTGAAATCAAACGGTACGAAAAAGAAGTTCATTCAAATGAATCTACCTATTGGTTAATTTTCGAATTACTTTGGAGAGATTATTTCAGATTTATGATGAAAAAACACAACCAAGAATTTTTTTTACAATTTGGAATAAAAGGTGAAAATTCTCTTTTGCATCCTCACCAATCCGAAGCCTTCGAGAAATGGAAAAATGGAGAAACAGGAAATCGGTTTATAGATGCTAATATGCTAGAATTAAAACTGACTGGATTTATGAGTAATCGAGGCAGGCAAAATGTAGCTAGTTATTTGCACCACGATTTGCAATCCGATTGGCGATATGGCGCAGCCTATTTTGAAGAACAATTGATTGATTACAATGTTTGTAGTAATTGGGGAAATTGGGCTTATTTAGCTGGGGTAGGAAATGACCCAAGAGGTAATCGAAAATTTGACACAGAAAAACAAGCCAAAGAATACGACGGTAATGAAGTTTTTCGTAATTATTGGCTCAATAAAAAACACATATGAAACATATAACAGATAAAGAATTAGACCAAATGGAACAACGCTTTCGAGCTAGTTTCATTAATTCAATAACCGGTTTTAAAAGCGTAGTGTTAATTGGAACGAAAAACAAAGTCAATCAAGAAAATTTAGCCATTTTCAACTCAATTGTCCATTTGGGTTCTAATCCAGCATTAATCGGAATGATTATTCGTCCTGATTCGGTTGAACGTCATACATTGGAAAACATAGAAGAAACAGGTTTTTACACCATTAATCACATCCTGGAATCTTTTGTTGAACAAGCTCATCATACTTCAGCTCGCTATCCTAGAAATACTTCTGAATTTGAAGCGAGTGGACTAACTCCCTTGTACCGAGATGATTTTTTTGCACCTTATGTGAAAGAATCTAATGTTCAAATTGGTATGGAATTTAAAACAAAAATTAACATTCCCATTAATAACACTTTAATGATAATTGGACAAATCAAAAGTGCATCATTACCTGAAAAAGCGATTTCTACCGATGGATTTATAGATTTAGAAATCACAAAAACAATAACAAACAGTGGATTAGATGCATACCATAGAACAGAGAGAATCGCACGACTCCCCTATGCTAAACCTCTTTTACTTTGAGATGAAAGGTGTTAAAAAGCAAAATCTACCTGAAAAGATTTGTCAACAATGCAATCTTCCATTTACTTGGAGAAAGAAATGGGAAAAAGAGTGGGGAAATGTAAAATTTTGTAGTGAACGTTGTAAAAAAAGTAAAAAATGATTTTAGAGAACGAAGATATAAACCGCATTATAGAAATGGCCTGGGAAGATAGAACACCATTCGATGCGATCAAATTTCAATTTGGACTTTTGGAAGCCGACGTGAAAGCGTTGATGAAAAAAGAACTGAAATTTAGTAGTTATAAATTATGGCGTGAACGTGTCGAAAACTGCAAAACCAAACACGCAAAAAAACGAGTAGAGGATATCGACCGTTTCAAATGTAATTTACAACGGGCAATCACAAATAATAAGATTTCAAAGAGATGAAACGAGAAAATACCTTAAAACAAAGAAAGCTATCCAATAATGAATAGCTTTCGATGCGTTATTGTGAAAATATTACAAGGGTAAATTCAAATCTTTGTTGTATTTTAACTTGTAATTAAATCCTATATTTTTTGTTTCTTTTGTTTTCAAGTCAAAAGTCCACTCAAGAACCCCCGTTTTTTCATATAGTTTTGCTTTGTCAGTATTGGTTGCTTCAATAATGATATCTGCATTCTGAGTGATGGGAATTTGATCCTGAATGATTAAATCAATATTCGTTGATTTTAAGTTTTTCACCTCTATATTATACGCAAATGTTTTTTCGATTTGATTTCCCATTACTTTTTCTTTGCAATCTTTTTGCAGTAATGTTCTTTTTATAATAATATTCGGATCACGTCCCAAGCTCAAGGTTAATGTGTCTTCCATTAATGTTGGATCAATGTACGTTTCTCCGATATAACTTCCATCGAAAAAAATGTTTGCTTTTGCGGGCACTAATTGCAAATCATCTAATTTTGAAAGCTGTGCTACTAAATATACTGATTTATCTAGCTTTGGAATGCTGTAATATTTAAAGTTTGCATCAATATCCACATTTTTCACTAGAACCATATATTGTTCATTGTTTGATTTTATGGAATAGGGCAAATCAATTCGAAACTCCGCTGAAATCATGTGTTGAATTACTTCTACAAACTCATTCGCTGTTTGTGCAGAGTATGTATTATTATTTTCGTAACTAAATCCGTCTAGATCTTGTTTCTGAGAGCTTTTATCTTTATAGGCCGATGGTGCTGCGCCAGTTGTCACAGAATTTAAATTCATAAAATTGTTTTTATTGCTATCTTCTCTGTAGAGATTATAATCAATATACCATGGATGAAGTGTCGGTTTTGTCTTGTTTTGGTATGGATTATTGGTTGAAATATTTAAACGAACATCGTCCCAATTTGTCCCCGTATTTTGAAAAACTTGTGCTTTATAGCTTAAATTTATTTTTCCTGTCATCACTTCACTTCTTAAATCGTATAAAGGTGTCCAACCTGCTTGCGAAACTAAATAAGAGATTGAAAACTTTCCTGTTGCAGCTTCTTTTGCAGACAAAGTGATGGTAATTCTGTGAGATGGTCCAACTTCTGAAGGAACTAGATTAGCATTTTCTTGGTAGTTTTCTAATTTCTGTAATCGTTCATTCATTCTTTTTTTCTTCTCGTTTTTTTCGACTTTTCTTCTGTTTAATGCAAGTAATTTTTTATTAAGTTCAACCATTTTGATGGAGTAGTAATCGACCGTTTGCTTCAAAAGATTTATTGAATCATTAACTTTACCTTGTCCTCGAACGGCTCCATTATTAGCTAAAATATTTTTCGCAGCGTTTAAGACATCAATTTCATCTTGAATATCTTGAATGTCAAAGGTTATGTTTAAAATGGAATCTTGTAAAAAACCAATGTCTTTCCTTATTTTTAAAGGCATCGCATCCAATTTTATTTCTTCTGGTTTAGGATAGTATAGCGAGTATTTTGAATCTAAAAGAATCACATTTCCTGAAGCCTTTACTTGTAAACTTTTTGGGTCAATTGTTGCACAAATACCTTCAATAATTACTTCTGTGACCCCAGGTTTAACCGTGTAAGTAGCTTTTCTGTATACTTGTGCACCTTGTGCATAAACCGTTACCTCTGTGATGGTAGATTTGATAATTTCTTTCTCTGCGGCTTGAACACTAGTAAAAGTGAACATTAAACCTAATAATCCAAATAGTCTTTTCATAGTTGTATTTTTAGTACGTAATTTTTTATCCGTACATACAACCATAAAAAAGGTTCAATCTTTTTTTTATTTTTCACCTAGCACATTCGAAATATTACTTGTTTTTAGTATATGCTTAGATACTAGGGGTTTTTAAAAATTAAATAACAGTAAAGTTTATTTTAGGTTGATAAAACAATCATTTCTTAATAAGGAAAATAGTTTAATCGAAAATGAAGAAGCCTTAATCATCATTCGATAATTAAGGCTTTAAATCTTATGTCTTTTAGTCTTGAATCTATTAAATCATTTCTCGAATCTCTCGAATTATTTTTTCTGCTAGCTCATTTGCTTTATGTTCTGTAGCGCTTTCAGAGTAAATACGGATTATTGGTTCAGTATTACTTTTTCTTAAATGAACCCACTCTTTTTCAATGTAGATTTTCACTCCATCAATTGTGTCCACCTCATATGAAGCATACTTCAAGGCCATTTTTTCTAAGATAGAATCTACATCGATTGAAGGTGTTAATTCAATTTTATTTTTAGAAATAGTATAGGTTGGATAACTATTTCGTAACGCAGAGACAGTCGTTTTTTTATGTGCTAAATGAGATAAAAATAGAGCAATTCCAACTAAAGAATCACGTCCATAATGTAAGTCTGGATAAATAATTCCACCGTTTCCTTCACCACCAATCACCGCTTTTGTTTCTTTCATTTTTGACACAACATTTACTTCTCCAACTGCTGCTGCTGAATATAGCAAACCTCTTTCTTCGGTAATATCTCTTAATGCTCTGGTCGATGATAAATTCGAAACAGTTGAGCCAGGTGTGTGTGTTAGAACATAATCCGCCACTGCAACTAATGTATATTCTTCTCCAAACATGGAACCATCTTCACAAACAATAGCCAATCGGTCAACATCTGGATCAACCGTGAAACCTATATCCGCTCCAACTTCTTTAATTTTGTCAGAAAGATCTGTTAAGTGTTCTGGCAGTGGTTCTGGATTGTGAGGAAAATGTCCTGTTGGTTCGCAGTATAATTTTGTAATGTTTTTTACTCCTAAAGCTTCTAGCATTGCAGGAACAAAAATCCCTCCGGTCGAATTTACAGCATCGATGACAATACTAAAGTTTGCATTTTCAATCGCTTTTTTGTCAACTAGTGGGAGTGCTAAAATAGCATCAATATGTTTTTTAAGATATTCATCCGTTATCGTTACTGCTCCAAGGTCGTCGACATCAGCAAATGTAAAAGCTTCTGATTCCGCAATATTCAGAACTTCTTCACCGTCTGAACCGGATATAAATTCACCTAATTCATTCAATAATTTTAAAGCATTCCATTGTTTTGGATTATGACTAGCAGTTAATATAATTCCTCCTTGAGCATTTTCCATTGTCACAGCCATTTCTACAGTTGGGGTAGTTGATAACCCCAGATTTACGACATCAATTCCCAAACCAACTAGGGTAGAAATTACTAAATCAGAAATCATCTGTCCAGAAATACGTGCATCTCTTCCGACAACAACTTTCAATTTATTTTGTGAGTTTCTATTGATCAGCCAAGTTCCATAAGCCGCTGCAAATTTAACCGCATCAACAGGTGTTAAACCATCGTTAACTTTTCCTCCGATTGTTCCACGGATTCCAGATATAGATTTAATAAGTGTCATATTATTTTGAAAGTTTATTTGAATTTATTTAAACTTTATATTTTTAGACATTAGATTGCTTTGCTTTTAGATTGAGTTCTAAAAATCTACTATCTAAAAAAATTAATTTTGATTATGTTTTGCGCTATCACTAGCTTCTTCAAAGTCTTTTTTAAGTCCTACCATTTTCATACAAGCAATTGCACACTCGATTCCTTTGTTTCCATGAATCCCGCCAGAGCGATCAATCGATTGCTGAATGTTATTATCTGTTAAAAGACAAAATGCTACAGGAATATTGAATTGTAAATTCACATCTTTAATTCCTTGTGTTGCTCCATCGCATACAAAATCAAAATGTTTTGTTTCTCCTTGAATTACAACACCTATAGCTATAACACCATCAACTTCTGTATATTCACACATGAATTGAGCTCCTAAAGGAAGTTCAAAAGCACCTGGCACAAATCGAACAAGGATGTTTTTCTCCAATACACCATTTTCAAGTAATGCTTCCTTAGCTCCTTTCAATAGATTTAATGTGATTGAATCATTCCATTCAGAAACAACAATGCCGATTTTAAAATCGGCACCATTTGGAACAAAATCCTTATTGTAGTCTGACAAGTTGCGATTTGCAGTAGCCATGATATTTTATTTTTTATTTGCTCTCGCGATGTATTTTTTGATCGATTTTTGATTGGCGAAGTCAGGATAGTTATCTAGAATTCTTTTGTAAAGAGCTCCAGCTGCTTCTGTGTCATTCACTTTTTCAGCACAAGTTGCTGCTTTGAAAAGATACGTTGGTGTCGTGAAGTCATTATCTTGTGCATCTGCTGCTTTGATGTATAGCGCAGCTGCATCTTCATATTTTTTCATCTCACTTTTACAATCTCCCTGTAAACCAATGGACATTACTGAAACATAGGCATCTTTTACATCCACACCTTCCAATTCTTCTATGGCTTTAGAAAATTGACCTTTATTCATTAATTGACGAGCATAGGTAAATTGAGCAATTTCACCACCTATTTTTCCGTCATATTTTTTCACAACTGGCCTTAATGCGTCAATCGCAGCATCCGTTGAATCTTTCTCAGCGTAATTAAGGCCTTCAAAATAAGCTGCTTTTGATTTTTCATTAGATGGATTCCATATAAAAATTGTATATAAGAAATAACCTACTGATAAAACGACTAATCCACCTACAGCGTAAGTGATTATTCGAAGTTTATTATTCGATTTAAATTGTGCTTTAATGGATGATCCTGATATATTTTCTAACATTGTTTGCTAATTTACAGTTGCAAAAATAGTATTTTTTTTGAATTAACAATTCGATTTTATTAACAAGTTTTACATAAAAAAGTATGGTTATTTGGTGCTGCTAATTATATGTCGAAAAAAACTATCAATTTATGGCGAATCACTAATCACTATTCACTATTTTTGCTAGATGTATTTGAAATCACTCCAACTTATCAATTTTAAAAATTATGAAGAAGCTGAGGTTGAGTTTTCTCCAGGGATAAATTGTTTTTCTGGTCAAAATGGGTCAGGAAAAACCAATATTCTAGATGCTTTACATTATTTAAGTATGTGCAAGTCCTATTTAAATGCAATTGACCGCCAGAACATCCGTTTTGATC
This sequence comes from Chryseobacterium gleum, assembly GCA_945888595.1. Lineage (GTDB taxonomy): Bacteria > Bacteroidota > Bacteroidia > Flavobacteriales_D > Crocinitomicaceae > CAIUKX01. The sequence goes on from CAMDAO010000053.1 coordinate 12,886, forward strand.
AACAATTCTTCGTTGTTCAAGGTAATTGGGTTAAAAATGACCAAGAAATTAATATTCATTGTGCTGTGAAGAATGGCTCAAAAAAAGTTTTTAAAAGAAATAAAAATGAATATGATAAATTAGCGGACCATATTGGACAGTTTCCTGCCGTAATGATTTCTCCGTATGATAGAGATTTAATTATTGAAGGCAGTGAATTTCGTAGAAAATGGATGGACGGGATTATTTCGCAATTTAATCGGAAATATCTAGATGATTTACAACGGTATCATAAAATTTTAGATCAACGAAATGCGCTGTTGAAAAACATGTATGAGCATGGTTTATTCGATCGAGAATCTATTGAAGTTTGGAATGATCAAATGGTGAAAGTTGGAAATGCGATTCATGAAGCTAGAAAACTATTTTTGGAAGAATTTATTCCTGTATTTCAGGCAAATTATAACTTTATTGGACTAGAAGTTGAAGAAGTGCATTTGGAATATAGATCACAATTAAATACGGCTTCTTTTGAAGATTTATTAATTCAGTATCAGCAAAAGGATGCTTTTACGCATCATTCAAATGCAGGAATTCACAAGGATGACTTAGTTTTTACTATTAAAGGCCACCCTGTAAAGAAATTTGGTTCTCAAGGTCAACAAAAATCTTTTTTAATCGCTTTGAAATTAGCACAGTACGAATGGCTAAAACGTAATTTGGGTGTAAATCCTGTTTTAATGTTAGATGATATCTTTGATAAATTAGATAATCAACGTGTGCAAAAACTGATGGACTTAGTCTCACAGCAGCATTTCGGACAAGTGTTGGTTACTGATACTGATCCTACTAGAATCAGAGCCGTTTTTAAAGAAAATGGTTTTGAAAGTAAAAACTTTTTGGTCAATAATGGGGAGATTCATGTAACAGATGAGCAGCAATTTGCAAATGTGAAAACACCACATATCGATGTCAACAGTGCATTAAAAAATTAAAGGTAAGCAGCACATGGACGAAAAAAAACGAACATCCAATCAATCTACTCTTGGAGAAGTAATTGATAAATTAATGAAAGCGTATCGATTAGATGGAAAGCTAAAGGAAATGGATGTTATTCAAGCATGGGGAGAAATGATGGGACTTGCGGTTGCTAATCGCACAAAAAATATACAAATCCGAAATAAAACGTTATTCTTAACAATGGATTCATCAGTGATGCGTGATGAATTAAGTTATGGGAAAGAAGTTATCATTCAGCTTGTGAATGAAAAAGCAGGATTTGAAATGATTACAAATGTTTTTTTCGGGTAGAGACGTGATGAATCGCGTCTCTATCCGAAAAAATATCACATTAACATCACGCCTTCACCTATGATGCGGTGGTAAAACAGTTGGCAGTTTCGAAGCGCGATCATGCAGCACAATTGCACCTGTGACCCCCACGTTTAAAGATGAATTTCCTGGTAATTTTATTACGAAATGACATTTATCAAGTACTTCTTGTGGTAAACCTTGATCTTCAGACCCTAACAAATAAATAGCACGTTGTGGATGTTCAAATTCATGCAATAAAGTAGCTGATTCATCAATTTCGACTCCAATTAATCGACAATTATAAGGTATATTTTCTAGTAAATCTTCAAAAGTGGGATAATGAAAAAGAGGAATTCTCGACCACGTGTTGAGGACATCTGAAACTTGCTTTTTATATTTTTTTTCCACTGTGAATATATATGCTGCGCCTAAAATATAAGCCGATCTCCAAAGTGTTCCGATATTATGTTCCGTTTTCCCTCTGTAGACGCCTATTGCGGCATAACCTCCTGTTTTTGATGTTCGCATTTTGTAAAGGTATGATTTTGATTTAAGATTTTATGGACAATGCATTAATTTGATGCCGCTTGACTTTAAAATTACTTTATCTTTGCTTAAATATTTTACATTTTCAATTACTATTTTATGGAATTTATTTCTAAAGAACTGGATGAGTATGTTTGTAATCACACAGAAAAGGAACCTTCTCTTTTATATGAATTGAATAGGAAAACTAATCTTGAAGTGCTGCGGCCAAGAATGTTGAGTGGACATTTTCAAGGACGAGTATTAAGTATGTTATCGCACATGATTCAACCATTAAATGTATTGGAAATTGGAACGTATACAGGTTATTCAGCTTTGTCATTTGCGGAAGGACTGAAGGAGGGAGGGAAGGTTACCACAATTGATGTGAATGAAGAATTAGAAGAGTTAGTAAATTCATTTGTGGGGAAATCTGATTTTAAAGATACTATTGAGATGATTGTAGGAGACGCAATGGATATTATTCCTACTTTGGATCGTGTTTATGATATTGTTTTTATTGATGCCGATAAACAAAATTATAGTAAGTATTTTGATCTCGTTTTTGATAAAGTAAGAAGTGGAGGGTATATAATTGCAGACAACGTGCTTTGGTCTGGAAAAGTGGCAGAAAACTATGAATCAACAGACCAAGATACTAGATTTTTAATGGACTTTAACAAAAAAATCCATGAAGACACACGTGTTCAAAATGTTCTTTTCCCCTTAAGAGATGGTTTGATGATTGCGAGGAAAATATAGGTTAAGTGTAAGAATTCTCAACCTCAACCTCAACCTCAATCTCAACCTCAACCTCAACCTCAACCTAAAATTACTTCCAGTTCAAAATTTGAAATGTACTTTCTGTATTATCCTTTCCATAATTTAATTGCACACCTCTGATAATTTTTTCAATTGATTCCCATTTTGTCGTCCGATTTGGAACTAAAGCGATGATTTCACGTGCCGGAATTTCTTTATTTTCGGAAGAATAAATCCTTTTGCATTTCGTGCTGTCCAATTTTAAAACCCTCTGATATTCTTCAGGAACAAGGGAGTATCCTCCTTTAACATCCACCATCCGGAGCAATAATTCTAAATTACCACCTTCATAATTCCAATTGTTCCCCAGTTCATTTCCTAGTCCGCAAAAATGAATCATCTGAGTGCGCAAACAGTTTCCTTTACTGAGTAGCCATGGATGCATGTCAATCAAGTCATTGGAGGTAATAAAATCT
>CAMDAO010000054.1 GCA_945888595.1 Chryseobacterium gleum
TTTTATCAAAACAACAGAGTTGAAAATGAAGTTGAATATTTTATTCATGGAGAATTGCCGTAATCGGTTGACAAACCAATAATAAATCCAATATTCAATTAGCAATCACTTATGATTTGCTATCTTTACGCTTTCATTTTTAATTAATCCCTTTCGATTCGATTAATTGAGAACAGAATCAATGGACACAATTAACACAAAACGACAAATGATTTTAAATGCTCTTACTGCAATTTCCCCAATTGATGGCAGATACCAAAGTAAAACACAAGAATTACAACCTTATTTTTCAGAATTTGGATTAATTAAGTACCGCGTAATTGTTGAAGTAGAATATTTAATAGCATTGGTAGATGCTGGGATTGAGCCTTTAAAATCCTTTCCTAAAGATCGTTACTCTGATTTACGTGCTATCTGCACGAATTTTTCTGAAGCAGATGCGCAATGGATTAAAGACACGGAAAAAATCACAAATCATGACGTTAAAGCAGTCGAATATTTCTTGAAAGAGAAAATGACTTTATTAGGTCTTCAAAATTATTTAGAATTTATTCACTTTGGGTTGACATCTCAAGACATAAACAATACTTCGATACCCCTTTCTATAAAAGAGGCTATTTCTGATGCTTATTTACCTTTGGTAGAAAAATTAGTAGAGAAGTTAGAAAATCTCCAAAAGGAATGGAAAGAAATCCCAATGTTAGCACGTACGCATGGTCAACCTGCATCCCCAACTCGCTTAGGGAAGGAAATTCAAGTTTTTTCTGAACGCTTAATTAAACAAATTAACACGCTAAAAACAATTCCTTTTTCTTCGAAATTTGGAGGTGCAACGGGTAATTTTAACGCGCACCATGTGTCTTTTCCTGCGCACGATTGGGTTGGATTTGCAAATCATTTTGTGAATGACCGGTTAGGTTTAGATAGAAGTCAAACAACTACGCAAATTGATCATTACGATAATCTTGCGGCTCTATTTGACTGTTTAAAAAGAATAAATACGATCATACTAGATTTAGATCGCGATATGTGGACCTATATTTCGATGAATTATTTCAAACAACAACTAAAAGAAGGCGAGGTAGGTTCATCAGCAATGCCACACAAGGTCAATCCTATAGATTTTGAAAACTCAGAAGGAAATATCGGAATTGCCAATGCTCTTTTTGAACATCTTTCCGCAAAACTTCCAGTTTCTAGGTTGCAAAGAGATTTGACAGATTCAACCGTTTTACGTACGATTGGGATGCCTTTTGCACATACATTTATTGCTTTAAAATCTACGCTACAAGGTTTGGATAAGTTATTATTAAATGAACCAGCAATTGAGTCAGAATTAGAAGAAAATTGGGCGGTAGTAGCAGAAGCAATTCAAACGATATTGCGGAGAGAAGGATTTCCAAAACCCTATGAAGCGTTAAAAGGATTGACCCGTAAAAATGAGGCCGTAACACAAACAACGGTGCATTCTTTTGTAGATAATTTAGATGTTTCTGATTCGTTAAAAGTTGAATTAAAAGCAATTTCTCCTATGAATTACACAGGAATTCAATTAGTTAAATAAAATTACGATGATAAAAATAAAAACTTCGCTCGCATTAATATGCATGCTTTCGGTCTTGCAAAGTTTCTCTCAACCCTACAAAGTAAACTGGGGAACTTTACAAAAGAAAAGTGGACGATTAATTTCTATCATCCCAAGAACGGGTGATGATTTTTTTGCACTAAGATGGACGGGAGGTCTCCTTTTAGGGTCAGTACAACTTTCAAAGCATGATCATTTAACTTTAACCGCAACTGGTAAAATTGTAATGAAAGTTGAAAATAGTATGGCTTCTTTTGAAGGTGTGACTTGCGTAGACAATCATTTAATGGTTTTTTTGAGTGATAAAAATGAAGGAAAACATCTGCTTTACATGCAGGAATACGATGAAAACATTGAACCAAAAGGTCAAGCTACGAAATTGGGGGAGTATGAGATCCCAAAAGGTAGAACCAAAGGAACATATGATATTATTCATTCAAAAGATCGTCAATTTTTTGGCGTAATTTGGGAATACTATGATAAAGCGGAAGATAAATCTAAATATGGTTTTCATATTTTCGATAATGAAATAGCAACAGTTTCAAAAGGTAATTATTTATTGCCTTACGACCCAAGAGACGCTAGTATTTATTCTCATCACTTATCCAACACGGGGGATTATTTTATCTCGATTCTGGAATATTCAAAATCGGAAGAGAAGAAAATTTTTAATAAATACCTACAATACAAAGCGTTCCATATTACACATGTTACTCCTGATGATTTAGAAGATTTTACGCTTGATTTGCAAGGTAAAAGAGTTGAGGCAATGACTATGGAATCGGATGATGATCATATTTTTACAATTACTGGTATTTATGGGGAAGAAAAGAAAACGGGAATTACAGGCGTTTTCTATCTAAGAGCAGATTTCGATAAGCAAGAAATAATAGATCGAGGTTTTGAGGAATTTAAAACAGACTTTATTACCCAAGATTGGTCTGAAAGACAAAAGGAAAGAGCTGAAAAAAGAGCTGCTAGTGGAAGAGGTGGTGAACCGCAATTTTATAATTACCAAATGCGGGAAGCAAATATTATGAAAGATGGAAGTATTGTTGGATCGATAGAACAATATTATGTGATTACGACTACATACAGAAATCCACAAACGGGTGCTACAAATACAACGTACACCTATTATTACAATGATATCATTGCTTTTAAAGTTGGCGTTGATGGTGGATTTGATTGGTTGAAAAAAATAGACAAACAACAAGTTTCAACAAATGACAATGGAATCTATAGCTCATACGCAAGATTTATTGACAATGGGAAACTGTGTTTTATTTTTAATGATAACATAAATAATTACGATGCAAATGGCCATTTCATACAAACGGATGGGATTTATTCCGCTAATTTTAGTAAACGAAAAAATGCCGTGGGAATTGTTGCCTTAGATCTTGAAACAGGCGCCATTAACCGACAAACTTTCTTTAACGCAAAAGAAATAGAAGCGCTGGTTGTTCCCAAATTATTTATTACAGACTACACCACAAAACAATTAACATTGTATGCTGTATATGGTAAAAAGGAGAAATTTGGAACCTTAAATTTTAAGGATTGAGAGCGTGTAAATGCATGTAGATTCTATTTTGCATTTCAAGAATGTCATTATTATAAATGTTAAATAGTTTTTGATATTGTGATTATTGTATTATCTTCGACACTATTAAAAGATACTATAAATTACAAAACTATGAATTCAATAACACAAAAAATCGTTCTCGTCTTTTGCTCTTTTGCATTGTCTTTTGCTAGTTTTGGTCAACCTACTACAGCAATGGATTTCAATACTACCGATTGCAACGGAAATCCTGTCCACCTATTTTCAGATCTTGATGCTGGAAATGCAGTTGTATTGTTCTATTATATGCCTAGTTGCGGCACTTGCCCTCCTTATGCGACAGAAATTCAAACAATGGCAAATTCTATCAATTCTCTATATCCTGGTAAAGTAAAAGCCTATTCTTTCCCGTATCAAGATGTCACGGATTGCCTCTATTCTGCAAGTTGGGTTATTAACAATAATCTGCCACTATATACTCCAATGATAAATGGTGCTACATCACTGGCTTATTATGGTGCTTTTGCCATGCCAACAATTGTTTTATTGGGAGGTAATTCGCACGATGTGATGATGGTTTTGGATCAAGGTTTTGATGTCTCAGATACCATTGCCATGCGCGATTCAATTTTAAATTTACTAAATCCATCTACTTCAACTATAAATGAAAAGAAACAAGTACTCTCGTCTTTAATAATTTACCCGAATCCAACTTCTGATCTCATCAATGTTACATTTAATCTACATATAGCAGCAAATGTTTTGATTGAAATGACAGATGTAAAAGGGAAACGTATTTTTACGAGTGTGGAAGAAAATGTAGAAAAAGGAATCATTAAAAAAGAGTTCAATGTGTCACAGATACCCAATGGAATTTATTTTATAAAAATAGAAGGGGAAGGAATTACGGCTACTGAAAAAGTAATTGTCAGACATTAATTGGATTCCCTTCAAAGATGATTATAGATAGCACAAAGTAGTATTCTATAATTTTAGCAATTGAAAAATTAAATCTTAATACAAATACGAATGACTTTTAAAACAAAATTCTATTCAGTACTCTCAATATTAATGCTTTTTGCAAGTGCATTGTCAGCGCAGAATCCATTGTTTATTCCTCCTAGTCTTACTGGCACAAACTTTAATTTAGCCGTGCAAACTGGTGCTACAAATTTTTATGGCACTACGCTCACACCTACGTATGGAATAAATGGAAATTTCTTATCTCCTACATTGATAGTAAATAAAGGGGATGTCTGCACGTTTAATGTCATCAATAATTTATCTGTCAGAACGACTATGCATTGGCATGGATTGCATGTAGCAGCTGAAAATGACGGTGGTCCACATCAAATTATTTTGGCAGGAAATACGTGGAGTCCAACCTTTGAAATTTTAAACAATGCGGGAACATTTTGGTATCACCCTCACGGCGAAGGAAAGACCGATTTACACGTTTCGAAAGGTCTTGCAGGAATGATAATTATCCACGATCCTTCAGAATTGGGGTTGGGATTACCGCAAACATATGGTGTTGATGATTTTCCTATAATTGTTCAAACCAAAGCATTTGATGCATTAAAACAAATAGCAATTGCAGATCACATGGATACTGCTGTTTTTGTAAACGGAACACTTAATCCATTTCTAGAAGCTCCTGCCCAAGTTGTTCGATTACGACTATTAAATGGAAGTAGTATGAGAACTTTCAATTTCGGATTTTCTAATAACATGACTTTTTCTCAAATTGCTACGGATGGCGGATTAATAGGGGCTCCAAACCAATTAACAAGACTTCAACTTGCGCCTGGGGAACGATCAGACATAGTATTGAATTTATCATCTATGAATGGACAATCAGTTCAATTAATGAGCTATTCTTCTGAAATGCCAGAGGGTATTTTTGGTTCTCCACTTGTTGAGAATTTTCCAGACACAATGGATATGTATGTTGAGAATTTCTTAAACGGGGCTGATTTTAGCTTATTGAATATTAATGTTATTCCACCGACGGTTTCTCCTACGCCCATAATATCAATTCCATCACTATTAGTTCCGTATAATCCGTATAATCCAATGGATGCAAACATTAACAGAACGTTCGTTTTTGATACAATTCGCTTACTAACTGCTGATGTGCCTGATTTCATGGAAGGTTCTTTTGGAATCAACGACAAAGTATTTGACATGGATTCTATCAACATCAAAGTGCCATTAAACTCAACTGAAATTTGGACTTTAAAAAATAATACAGCAATTGCCCATCCATTTCATATTCATGATATTGAATTTAATATACTAGAAAAAAATGGAAACCCTCCTATTGCGGCAGAAACTGGCTGGAAAGATGTTGTCCTGGTGATGCCTCACGATAGTGTGAAATTCATTACGAAATTCACTGATTTTGCGGATACAATGACTCCATATATGTATCATTGCCATATTTTACACCATGAAGATGACGGAATGATGGGGAGTTTTATTGTTTTTGACCCAGCTGCAGAATTGGATAGCAAAACTGCAAATAATACGGGGCTAACTGTATATCCAAATCCAACCAATGATTTCTGGAATATAGCAGGTTCTTGGAATAAAGATGACGTGATTTACATCAGTATTTATAATTTATTGGGAGCAAAAGTCTATTCTAAAACCTACAATAAAATATCTCCAGAAGATGAAATTTCTATTTCAAGTTTGACATTTGAAGCAGGGTTGTATTTATTGGAAATAAAAACTGGAGATGAAGTAAGTTTGGTTAAATTAAGAAAAGGGTAGAGTTTACTGTATCATTTGAATACAAAAACGAGTGTCCAATTTTAAATTAATCGAAAGTACGATACTCCTGAGTCTTTGAAAGAAAACACTATTTTGACTTGGGAAATAAACGAGAAATCCTTTTGATCAATTCATAGATTAGAAGGGAGTATGAGATATACAAAAACAGTTTTCCCAACCAATCACCGTGCAATGAATAAAAGGTCATCTGTGTATTTTTATTTAATTCTCCACGAATAACAGCTTCTCTCCACCACGTTGTTTCTTTGATAACATCTCCTCGCTGATTGATGAAGCAACTGATCCCTGTATTTGCGGATCTTGCGACACTTCTTCGGTTCTCGATTGCTCTAAGTCGAGCAAAACTGCAATGTTGTTTATAACCTGGAGTATCTCCCCACCAACCATCATTGGTAATTATCAAAATCAATTCAGCTCCTTTTTTGACCTGTTTTGAAACAAAATCACCATAAATAGATTCATAACAAATGCAAGGAGCAAAAATAGTGTTGTTAGAAACCATTACTTTAGGTTCACTTTCAATACCCAAGGTTCCAGAGGCTCCTCCTTTTTCAATAACCAACTTTTCCAACCAAGGAATATAGGAAATAAACGGTACCTTCTCAACACCTAAAACTAATTTAGATTTATGTATAATAAAGGGCCTATTGTTTGAATTTACCAGTAGTGAACTGTTATAACTTTCATAAAATCCAGGCCCACTTTCTAATTTTCTTGATACATCTGAATTTTTATTTTTAAAAAATCGAAAAGTAGAAGCGCCGATAAGTAAATCAACATTTCCCCAAATCTTTTTTCGACCAATTGTATACTGATAAAAGGGTTGACTTTTCAAATCCTCTTCAAAAAAACTTTGCCAAATAGAAGTTTCTGGTGCTAAAACAAATTTTGTTTTCGGCGTTACCATTTTATCTGCCAAGCTATAGATTTTATCTAACTGATTGTTCTGACTTTGCTCAGCTATTCCAAATTTCTCATTGTAAGGGTCAATATTTGGCTGAACAGCAACGATCTCAACTGGACTTATTTTTTCATTATAGGAATAATAAATATAAAGAGAGGCTGAAATAGGTATGACTAGAAAACCCGTTATTAGCGTTACTAATTGTTTCTGATATTTTAAATTAGGAACCTTTTCAAATCGATTTTTAAGGAAAAAGAAAACTAATAAATTAACTATCAATACCCAGAAAGTACCACCTAAAACACCTGTTAAAGAATACCACTGCACAACCATTGGAAATATTGAAAACACATTTCCAAGATTGAGCCATGGATACGATAATTCCCAATTGTAGTGAAGAAATTCAAAGCCGATCCAGAAAATTGGTAACAAACAATACCCCCATTTGGTCGAAAATCTTTTTTTAAAAACATGGAAAATATAAAATACCAAAGCCATTATTAATCCATTTAAAAGAAAAGCCATTACCGCCCCTCCCTCATCTGCATTCCAAATCCACCACGTAGTCCCTAAGTTATATAAAATAAAAACTATTAAGGAGTGAATAAATACTTTTGAAGAACGATATTTCTTCATAGAAACATTATTTTCAATAAGCAAAAGGGGAACCCAGGAAATAAAAACGAGTGGAGTTACGCTACCAGTATATGGAAATGAAACAACCATCAAAAAAGCAGAAAGGAAACTTAATAAATACCTTTTTTTCCTTGTCAATTCTATCATGTGATAAAATTAATAAATTAACTCATTAAAAAATGTTAAAAATAAACTCGATCAAATAAATGATCGAGTTTATTATAAATATTTCCTAGTTAATTATTCAAACGCGACTGTCATCTCAACACGTCTATTTTTCTGACGTCCTACTTCGGTTGCATTATCAGCGATTGGCTTCGTCTCTCCAAAATAGAACGTTCTAAGTACATCAGAAGATACACCTTTACTTACCAAATATACTTTAACAGCTTCAGCTCGCTTTTGAGAAAGAAGCATATTTACTTTGTCATCTCCCTGATCATCAGTATGTCCTGTAATTTCAAGTTTCCAAGTTGGGCTTTTCACTAATAATCCAGCTAATTTATCCAAAGAAGCATTTGATGTATTCTTAATGATTGCATTTCCAGAATTGAATTCAAGATTATCAAATGCTTGTTTCAAAATTTTCTGAGCAGCAATTTCAATTTTAGGACACCCTTGATTTTCAATAACACCTTTAACAGAAGGACATTTGTCATCTTTATCTAAGATTCCATCTAAATCCGTGTCAACCCAAGGGCAACCAACATTTTCTTTTGGACCTGCCACTGTTGGACAATTATCTTTTACATCCACAATTCCATCGTTATCAGTATCTGGACAGCCTTTATTTACTACAAGACCAGCAATATCAGGACAGGCATCTTCATTATCTTTAATACCATCCTTATCTGTATCTGGACATCCTTCAAACAGTGCTAATCCAGGTTTATCAGGACATTTATCTTTTGAATCCACAATGCCATCCTTATCTGTATCTGGACACCCTTTAAATATAGCTAATCCTGCAACCTCTGGACAATCATCTTTTGAATCCATTATACCATCTTTATCACGATCTGGACAGCCATTAAATATTTTTAATCCAGTAATATCAGGGCAAGAATCATTTTTATCCATGATACTATCTTTATCGCGATCTGGACATCCGTTAAACATTTTTAAACCAGCGATGTCAGGGCAAGAATCATTTTTATCGATAATACTATCATTATCTCGATCTGGACAACCATTAAAAACTGGTAAACCTGCCACAGTAGGACAATCATCTTTTTTATTTACAATTCCATCTTTATCCTTATCTTTTCTTGGTCCAATAACAACACTCATCCCAAAACAAACATGAGCCGTTTTTGCCTTTTCATAATTTACTATTGCCATTATATTATCCGACATAAGATACAATTGTATTGGTCCCGTTTTCACATTAAAACCAAAACCAATATTATTGTAAGATCTTGCATAGGTTGAGTAATTAACACTTACACTTAACCAATTTCTTAATTGAGCAGTTAAATAAAGTGACCCACTGGCCGAGTATCTTTTGGCTACGATTTCATTATACATCAAAATACCAGTACTAAAATAGTTGTTTATCTTATACTTTCCTCCAAGGTAAAATTTTGAATGTAGAGCTGTAGAATAACTGTCATTATTTGAATTTGCTGAAAAAATTTCACTAAGCGTATCTGTTATTTTTTTTCCAATATCCACACTGTCAATAATATCTTGAAAATCAATTCCCTTAAACGTGTATTCAGCATCATTTACGTTATAATTAGTCACGTTACTTTTCCATTTAATGAAGCCTAAATCAAGTAAGCTTGAACTCAACTCTATTTTTTCATTCAATTGATAACTAGCACCCAAATCAAGAGCAAGTCCTAAATTTTTAAAATTATACAAATTAGAAACCATTGATTTAGGATCATACGTAGTATCTGAAAATTGAGAAATGTTTGAAGTATTAACTTGCATAGCGCCATCTACAGTTAGATCAAAAGTTGAAGCGTCTGTTGTTAACCCCAACTGACTCTTTTTCGTTTGAACATTAGCAATTCCTGACAGTGCTTTCACCCTCACTCCTAGAGTTAATTTATCAAAAAACGTTCTATTATATCCAACACCATATTCCATATAAGACATAACATCTACCCCTAACCCATCTAAAGATGCTCGATTTCCAAGAAGAGTTTTTCCATTTCCTTCAAAACCAAGTTTAAACAAATCTTTTGGATAATTAAAACGCGTTTGAAAACGATTGGTAACATTAACAGTTAAATATCCTTTTTTAATTGTAAACCCTAGACCAAAAATCTCATTATAGGTTTCAACATTAATGAAATTTGTTTTTGCCATTTTTGCTATCGCCTTACCAGGATTTAAAGTAAGGGAATCATCTTGAGGACGAGTTTCAATTAGGTTATTTAATGTAAAACCAGAATGAGCAAGTGAAAAACTTTGCATTCCAAGAGGTACACTTATGTAAAACCTATTTTTTTGTTTAAATCCAGGATTTAAATTAATTGCCTGAGAAGTTTCATTTAAACTATAAAGCGTAAAATTTTTCTGTGAATAAATAATGTTATTGAAAAAAAATATCGTTAAAAAAAACAGCGAGAATAAACCTTTTTTTGTTGAGTTAATATCATTCATATTTGAAGTTTCTTAAAATTATTTTTTATTATCTACAAATTACCTTTCAATTGAACTTGCATTCCTAATTTGATGGCAATTCTATAACTATCATAAAATATCACCTCCGTATTTAAAGGTAGAGTTGTACCTGCAAATCCCGATATAATAACATATTTAGCATTTGCTAATAATGGAATTTTCTCACTGTCCATTATAATATCAGTCGTTTTAGAAGTTGGACTGGACACTTTCCCTGCTCCATCAACTGAAGCTGCTGAAACAATTTTTTCTGGAGTAGGAAACAAAGAAAAAATAGGTAAATAATTAGCATCAACAAAAGTTGCTTGTCCAGTAAAATCAATAGGGAATCCATTGTTCGTATACAACCTAAACATAATTGATTCGATATTATTTGTATTTTGACCAAGTGAAAAATCTGAAGTGTCACTTGCTGAAATACCAGAAGCATAACCATCTAAAGGTAATTCAAGCCTCGACTTCATCACCATCATACTAGTAGATTCAATAAAATTGAGTGGAGGAACACTGCCACCTGGATTAGTTGTAGCACCTACAGTAAATTTCACATATTTAGGCACGGCATCAACAATTGTTGTAATGTTGGTTGTATTTGTAGAATTAAATTCAATTGAAGTTGAAGCAATACTACCCATTATAGTTGGAACGTTTAAACTCAAAACTGGAGGAAATCCAGCTAAAGGAACCGAGGCACCAGTGACAGAATTTATAGCTGAAAAATTAGTAAAATTAATATCTACAGGTACTCCAAAAGAATTATCTACTGTAAAAGTTAATTTAGGATTTAGAAAAGTTATACTTCCAATGGGATTCTCAAATATTTTCACTAAAATAGAATCAGTAATATCAGAAAGAACTTCTGAACCAAAATATCCAATAATATTTGCATATTTCATCGTATTTAGACTCATGGTAAGATCAAGAGATTCATCCCCAACAATTGGTTGACCTGTACCCGTAATTGTTGCATCAACAGAGACTCTGAGACGGTTAACAGTTGTTCCACCAGCAGTAAAATCAGCTAAAACATCAGTAAGAGGTACCGTCACACTGGCTATTTGAGGTACAGTTCCAGTATAGGCAACGTTTAAAGTACGAACAATAGGAGTTGAGCTTGATAACATATCAGTCATTGTAATCTGAAAAGTAATATCATGCTGAAGCGTTGTAGATAGAGCTAATACTATAGCCCCTGATTGAAAATTAACAGTGTGTAATTCGACACCACCTGGAATCGCATAATCAAAATTTTTGACAATAGTACTTGACAAAACTCCCCCAAAAGAACCTGTTGCGGCTACTCCTAAAGTCGGCGGAACGAAATCCATTATCTGAGAAACATCTGCCAACTGAATAATTTCATCTGCTTTTATAGTGTCCAACTGACTTAAATAAACCAAGGACATTTCCCCAAGAGGATTCATAACAACTTTATCATCTATGTTTTTGAACAAGTCATGAATATCAAAATCGCCGTATCCAATTGGAACAGCAGCATTTTGATTCATAGACATACCAGCTATTTTGCTTAAGTCATGTTTTTTACATCCATAAACCAACGTAAAAGCAAGTAATATACTTATTGAAACAAATCTTAATATATGTTTTTCTTTCATAATGTAGTAGTGTTAACTTTTGTTAATTAAACAAAAATAGCATAATAATTGAATTTGAAAAGATAATTACCTCTCTTTGATCAGCTTTACTCATCAAATTTTGGTTATTTTTTTCAAATGCCACGAAAAATTAATTTATTATAAATATTAAAGAGAAGAAATAATGTTCTGATAATCACCTAAAGTATTGAACGATATAACCATCCACCACAGTAGTAATGATCATTTCTGATGAATTATCCCAACTTAAATTTGCTGTTATTTTACCATCAAAAGGAACTTTATTTACGAGTTCTCCATTCGAAGTATAAATAAAGATATTGTTCTCTAAACCATCGATAACCGAATAATAAGAAGTGCCGGCAGGATTTTTAAAAATGGAAACGTAATCCAATTCAGAAAAAGGTACATAAATAGATTTTGATTCGACTCCTTGATTGTTTAAAAAATGTAAATCATTTTTGGTCTGAACAACAATTGTTTGTGTGCCCTTTTCATTCAATACTGCGAGTATTTTTCCTAAATTGTAGGTTGAACCATTTTTCCTCCTTCCCTTTTGGTCAATTGATAATAATTGGTTGTTTTTAATTGAGAAATGAAATAATTCATTCCCATTTTTTACTGAAAAAGATTCTTTTTCAATAGCAAAACGCCTATGCTCCTTGTTTTCATTAATATTATATAGAACACACTGATTTTCGTCTTTTGCGCTTGCTAATAAAATAGAATTGCTCACCCAAACATCAATTTTGTCTTTAACAGAAGATAAACCTGTTTTAAAACTCTTCACTTTCTGACCTTTAGAGTCAAAGAAAACAAGTTGCTGTTTATCATTTGCAACAGCAAAACAAGAAGTTCCATTCCATTTATAGCAGGTTGCCTCATTACTAGCTTTCACTTCTAAAGGTATAGGAAATCCCACCAACTCATTACCGCCCTTATCCAATAAGTGAATCTGATGCTCCACAGTACATAAGACTTGCTCTTCACCATTCCCTTTGAAATCAATAAGTTGAATTTCTCCTATAGGATTCTTTCCAATATTTTTCTTCCAACTAATTTTACCTCCTTCAAAGAACGTAAGCTGACCATCTTTGGTTAAGGAAACAACATTCCCTTTCCCCTTAAATACTTTGAGACTTTGAACAGATCCTCCTGTGAAAAGAGATATTGTGGTACTCGTATCAGCAGCATTTTCATCCAAATTTTCAGTAGATAATTTTACTTTTAAGCTTTTTGGTCTCAATTTCGTTTGCAAAAGTTTATTTCGATAAATAGAGTTAGAGTATACCCATGAGTTCGACATAAAACGCTCAGAAACTTTTTTGGGTAAATCATGGTAAAAAACTGTACCTTGTTTCATTGCTACTGTATTTCCTAATTTATAATCTGCAATCACTTGTTCACAAACCGATTGAGAAGTGGAAGCAACCACAAAATCATCCATTGTTTTTATATAAAAGCCTAAAGAAATATTTTCTGGAAAGTTTTTAGTAAGGCGAATATTTTTGTAAAGCCCTTCTGCTTCTTTTGAAGAAATTATTTTGCCGTCATTCCAATCATTTAAAATTAAGATCGGATCCTGTCCTGCAATATAATCTGAAATTATAACTGCATGTCCATTATAATTAAACTCTACAAAGCCCGCGTCTAACCATTGAAATAAAGGACTTTTAGAAAAATTTTTATCCACATTTGAATAGAAATTCTTTTCAAAAAAATGGTAATTTGAGAGATCAATCGGTATAGCATTTGAAAAAAGAAGTTCATCATCTATCTGCTTTCCCAACTTGCAATTGATTCTCTTCGAAACGTATTCAATTTGATTTTTTTCATTGACATATACATCGGTAATTGAAAAGGTTTTCTTTCGAAATGTAATAATTGATGCACTGGATTTCTTATCAAAACTTAGCCAATCATCAGTGACGAAAGATGGTTTTACAGCACCATTCATTGACAAAGATAAAATAGAAAAATTAAACTTCCCTTCAAATTTTCCGACAGTAAATTCATGCCTCGAAGTAAAATTCACACTTAATTTTGCCTTTTTAAAAAAGCTTTTTATTTTCTCTTCATTCCAATCATCTGTTCGTTGAATTAGTAATTTATTTTGTAATTCACTTAAAATCAATAATTTCAAATTTTTCTAATGAGGATGAATCCGACTAAATAATTCAGCTGATTCAGGTTGAAGTGAAAATTGAAGATCGTTATTTGAACATTCTTCCAATCGGTTAATGACCAATACCCTGCCATCTTCTTTTCCGAAAATATGCGATGGCGAAAATTGATTTTTTTTGTCGACAAGATCCGACCCCACAAAACCAATCCATACTAAACTAATCAACCCCAGAAAAAGTAGGAAATAACGCCCAATCATATTAGAGATACTTATTTATTCAAAAATAGCTGAAAGATTCAGATAATTGCGGGTAAAAAATAATTAAAAATGAACAATACAATGTTTGCTTGCAGTTGAATTTATAGTTTTTCTACCGAGGCAACAATGAGAATGTATGTCTGTGATATTTACATGCTCCAAATTCTCGAATCGCATCTCGGTGCTTTGTTGTTGGATATCCCTTATTTTGAATCCAATCATACATGGGAAATTCGAGATGTAAATTTTCCATGTATTCATCTCTATATGTTTTAGCTAAGATGGATGCTGCCGCAATACTCATGTATTTTTGGTCTCCTTTTACGATACACACTTCTGGAATATTGGGGTAAGGAGTAAATCTATTTCCATCTATTAACAAAGATTCCGGTTTTATAAGTAATTGATCAACAGCCCTATGCATTGCTAAAAAACTAGCATTTAATATATTTATTTCATCTATTTCCGTTTCATGCACCATCGCAACACACCATGCAATAGCTTGTTCTTCAATAATTGGTCTAAGAATTTTTCGTTTTCTTTCGGTAACCAATTTTGAATCATTTAAAAACTCATGACTAAAATCTTTTGGAAGGATAACTGCTGCAGCTACTACAGGACCTGAAAGACAACCTCTACCCGCTTCGTCGCAACCAGCTTCAATATGTTTTTCATTAAAAAAAGAAAAAAGTTTGTTCATAATGTAAAGATGGCAAAATAATTGTATATTAGCATTTGAAATCAAGTATTTTACCTATTTTTGAATAGCTAATTTTTTAAAACTGAAACAATGAATAAAATATTTTTAACAGCGGTCTTATTTTTAGGATTATCCATCACTGCTTTTGGACAAGAAAAAATCAAAACAGCGCTTACGAAAGGAAAAGCAGAAATTCTAAAAGGAAAAGAAAGTGGTAGTTTTTCTTTTACGCTGCCAAGTGGTACAGCAACTTCAACGGTCGAACAAAATGCGAAAGCATACACGATGTACTTCAAAGTAAATTTTAATGAAAGCACGCA
>CAMDAO010000055.1 GCA_945888595.1 Chryseobacterium gleum
TTTATAGCTTTCCCCATTGTCCGTTTTCATCTTTAGTAGAAATATAAATATCTCGATCACCTAAACCTCCATCAGGTTTATCTGTAACAAAATAAACCGATTTTCCATCAGGAGTATAACATGCAGATGATTCGTGATAAGAAGTATTGATGTTTTTATTCATTCGATCAGGCTTGCTCCATGTGTCCCCTTCTAATTTTGATTCATACAAATCACCATTATTATTACCAATATAAATTAGAATTTTTTGTCCATCAGCAGATAATCCGGAATTCCCATCGTGGTTATCTGTATTAATTGGCGAACCCATGTTTACTGCTTTTGTCCATTTTCCGTTCACTCGAGTCGACATATAAATATCCTCATAATACTCATTGATTTCAAGATCGATTTTTTCTCCAGTACTTCCTGTTCTTCTAGACGTAAATAACATCACGGATTCATCGGCTGAAATTACTGGTCCATAATCAGGAAATTGAGAATTTACATCCGCGCCAACATTATCTATCAATACACGAATAGGATTTTTAACCAGTTCTTTTCCAGTTAAACACTGACTAATATGAACGTTTACATCACTCAAAAGCAATCCTAATTCTTCTCCTTTTAATGATTGCTGGAATGTCTGAAACTCTGCTATTGCTTTATCCCAATCCATATTTAAGTGATATGCTTTTCCTAATTGATAATGAACTTGAGGGTCAACAGCAGGGTTTAACTGAATTGCTTTTTCTAAAAAAGGAATTGATTTTAATTTATAATTTGAATACAAATAACATTTACCAATTTTATAGTTCAGTAATGCATTGTTCGGATTGAATTTATATGCCGCCAAATAATATGGATCCAATGCTTGTTTGTAAAAATGTGTTGCCAAAGCAAAAAAATGATCTCCTTTTTCAATATTATTTTTCGCATCTTTCAATCCATTTTTATTGTCCTTGAACTGATCTATAGTAAACTCAATATTCTGAGCAAAGGCAGAAGTACCAATAATTATTGAAAGGATAAATATAATTTTTTTAAGGATCATCTTTTTATTTTTAATTTTAATTTTGGCTTTTTCTCTGTTGACTCTTGTAATGCCTGCTACTTTTTATCTATTTGACAATTTTCAACCAATACTTTGATTCTGCTTTTAACATTTTAATGTCTAAAATCATTTACTTCATTGATTTAGAATAATTTTCCTCTTCTAAGCTTAAAGATCTATTTTGAAAATAAATCACCAATAAACAAATTACAAATACTACTACAATAGTAATATAAAAAATCTTTCTCTTTTATTTTCTACTTTGTTTTCTGTGATATTTTTTGGTTATTCCATAAGTCTTAAAGTATATTAGCTTAGTAAAGATAAAAAAAATAATGGACTTAGACATTTTATCTGTAATTGACTATTAGTTTTTGCATTCCCATTTTTTCTTTAGTAGACATCTTTACAAAATAAACTCCTTCTTTTGAATTTAATAAGTCAATCTGGGCAAGATTATCTCCTAAATATTTTACTTCATAAGGAACTTTTTCACCAATCATATTGATAATTTCAAACTCAAAACCTTCTACTCCACTTTCATGTAATTTAACCGTAAAAGTACCTTCAGAAGGATTTGGATAAATACTCATTTCAAAAGAAGCATTATCAATTGAATTGCTTTCGAGAATTAAACAGGGAGTTGTATAAGGGCCGCCAGGCGATCCTGCAATGCACCCAATAAACCAATTAGAGCTTAGTGAAGGGTCTGATGAATCAGCTAATAGCTCCAGCGTTGAACCTTCGCCGTCAGGAGATAAAGGTAATAAAGGCCATGGACTTGAATCATAATAATGCATAGAAAGAACAGGCTCATTGAAATAATTCATAACTGTCAATGCTTCATTTGAATTACTTAAATTGAAAGGAAATTGACCATAAACGGGTACTCCTGGATTTTGAGAGTGAAACAACAAAGAATCAGAACATAGAATAAGATAGTCATCTGGTTGTAATACAGATCCCATAGGAAAAGTATATGTATTAAAAATGGTACTATCAATAAATGTCCAACCGGAAACATCTAACACACCATTACCATAATTATGAAACTCAACCCAATCACCCGAATTCCATGCTATATTTGAATGATAATTCACTTCCGACATAGCCAATTTTCCAACAAATGGATTGATTGTAAATACAGCATTGAACAGATCACTTGATGTGATATTGATATTTATTGTATCATTTATATCAGGTAAAAGCAGGACAGAATTAGAATCCCAATGTGAAAAATCATACCCTGGATTTGCAATGGCCACTATTTCAACTGGATTACCATTAAAATAAACACCCTTCCATGGAAGTGAATCTGGAACAATTGTACTGATTTTTATTCTTCCAGCTCCTTCCGGAAAAACATTCAACGTGACATCAACTTCTCCTACCAAAGAAAAATTAGAAACAATATTTCCTCTTACGACATCGCTTCTTTGCATCAATTCACTTTTAAACAAAAGATGATTGTTGCTAAATTGGTTCATTTGTCCTGCAATATCTGAGGGATTTCCCCATCTGGCATATTCCTTCGGCATTTCAATAACCGTTTGCTGAAAAAAATCATTTTCTATCGGTAAAACACGATTCATATGGTATGAAGTATTCATTAAATCGGCATATCTATTGATAAAGTAATTTTTATATTTCGAATTTTCCATGGAATGACACCAAACATTTAAATAAGGATAACCGCATTGACCCATCATAAAACCAATATGGTCATCTTCATAATTAACCCATCCACCGGGATTCAAACCCGACTCCAAATCGAGCGTCCCAAATCTCCATCTGTAATTCGTAGCGTCCGAACGATAAATTTTTATATTATTATAAGGCCAATCGTGATTCGCCATCCAAGATTCTGAAATAATATAATCCGTGTAATATTTCAAATCAAAATATTCATCAGCTGATTTCCAATAATTTGTACTCGTTGGATCTAAGGCTGTGAACGCATCATAATCGACAAAAAAAGAATCAATTGATATACCAGTTATAGATCTCAACATGCCACCTCCCCAGTAGCTCAAGGATAATATGTCTGTTGAATCGGCGTTTGCATTGTCGTTTTGAACAAAATAGTCAATATCAAATTTCTCTCTTAATTCGTATAATCCAAAATAACTTCCATTTACATATACTGAAATTGGTCTCCACGCGGAATAATAAACATTTGATTCTCCTCCCATCAGTTCTACTTGACAAGCATCTTTATGAGGGAAACCTAAATACATATTGCTTCCATTTCTTAAATAAAATTTCTTATATTTTGATCGATTTGGTCGGTTGGGAATAATCGTATAATTTACAGGACCTTCTCCTAAAACAGGATGATTTAATTCTACTTTCATTGAGTGCTGAGGTTGAGATCGACTTCCTCCCGCTCCTCCGTCAATCATCAATCCTGAATTTTGAGAAAAAATCAATTGGTGAGCAGTGTCAAAATACTCCACGTAGGCAGCTTTTTGCCAATCGAACCACCAATTATCAAAAATTCCAGTTGCCCCATACAGATTGACATTATCTGTAACAATCGATAAAACAGGAGTTTCGTGATTTATTCCTAACAAGTATGTTTCAACAGCTATCGTGCTTGGAAAAATACCCGGTGCAAATGCTTTAGCTTTTATTGCTTGAGAAAAATACACTGAAATAGCGGTACCATCATACAAAATTGAACTCGTCGTTGGATCACTTCCATCATTCGTATAGTATATGGAAGAGGAAACTGAAGCTGGATTAGGATTTACTATATTCACATTTAAAGTTGAACTATAGATTCCAGATGCCATAGAAAATGTTGGTTCCAATAAATAACTTGAATAAGGAACAGAAGAATTATTTGAAGCAGAAGGTGTTGCAGGTTGAAAAATTGAAATTGAAGCAGATGAATCGGGAAAAGAGCCGACACTAGCATCTACATCCAAAGAGGATACAAATAGTGAATTAATTAGAGTTGATGAAGGCGCATATAAATACACATTCCCCCCACTTGAAGAAAATGTGAAATTGGTATGTAAAAAATTGCTAGGATTGACGGGTTCAAATGTGTTTGAAACTTGGGCATAATCAACCAATTTCATATGAATATCTATATAATCATAATTGGTTGCTGGATCAGTAGATACTACATCAAAAGCCAAGCTTGAAATATAACCAGCAGTTAAACCCGCTGCTAATAATTCTGACGATTGAATTAACATTTGTGTTTTGTTACCCCAATACCAATTACCATAGGGTGCAGGATAATCAAATGGACCATTTTGAATTGCACCTGATCCTATTATTATTCCGTTTAATTGCATATTAGGTCGTTTTGCAACTCTTTCTCCTGAAATTAAAGTTCCGCAAAATGAGGCATTACCATCTTGAAATGCAGATATAGTAGAGTTAAAAGTAGTGGCAGATTGGTTAAAGACAGAATTAGTTGTATAACCAGCAGAAGAGTATGCACACGTATTAATCAAAACATTAGAAATACCATCCCAATAAAAAGGAGTCGAAAAAGTATGCGTATTCCACCCAACAATTGGGTTATAAATACCTGTATTCGCAACATTTAAAAATCCTGAAATCGGTTTTCTATTTTTACCACTGCAAAAAATCGTTTTAAATTCTCCTGGTGCAATTTTAATATTTGGAAATGTCCATTTAGTAGGATCAGCCAAATCATTAGATAATGAATAATTCAATAATGAAATACTATCAACCGTTGGATTATAAATTTCAATCCAATCCGGATACTCACTATCTTCATCCATGATTGTTGTATAATTCTTATTAGAACCTTCATTGATAACGATTTGAGAGTCAACAACATTATAAAAAAGAAGGAAATATAAAAAGGTAATAATGTATTGAAAATCAAGTATATTTTTTTTCATAACTACTTTAGCAAAATAATCCTATGCAAAATAGATAAAATTAGTTTCAATTTCTAATTAATTGTTAAAAATATATTTTATTTAATTTAATTTAATAGAATTCATTATCTATTCATCAAAGAAATTATGCAAATAAAATTAAACACTTATCTTTACAGCGTAAAACCAAAAAAAGATGAAAAAACACTTTCCTTTCATTGCAAGAGTTGTAATATCGTTATTATTCCTCGTATCTGGGATTGCAAAAATGTTTCCTATTTGGGCCTTCGAGAAACAATTAGTGGATCTTGATATTGCCTCATGGTGCACTGCTCCTTATTTTTCACGTATTATCATAGCCATTGAAATCGCCATTGCATTTGCTATTTTACAAGGTCATTATTTAAAAAAATTGGTTATACCTTTTACTATCTTCCTGCTGGTAGTATTTAATATTCATTTAGCTTCTGAAATGTATAAACACGGCGCAATGAATGGTAATTGCGGATGTTTTGGTCAATTGATACCAATGACTCCACTTGAGGCATTTATAAAAAATCTACTTGCATTGGCTCTGTTAATCTATATCTATAAAAATGTTGAAGATAAAGCAGTAGGTGGTAATAAACCAATATATCTGCTTGCCATTTACTTAGCTTCTGCCCTATTACTTTTTATTGCTTTCCCATTTTGTCCTTGTGCTAATGAAACTGTTTCAACTCTCCCAAGTTCTTCTCAAGAAATACTATCAGATACCACTTCATCGATCTCCGAGATCCCTATTTTAGATAGGAAAACGAAAACTATCAAAATAAAGGAGGCGCTCGTAAAAGAAAATACTGTCCATTCTATAGAAGTCGACAAAACTATAAAAGCGACTAAAAAGCTTGAGATAGGTCCAAAAAAAGTAATTTCAAAATTCTCAAAATATTCCACCTTTGGCAGTAATAAAGTGGATTTAAATGATGGTAAAAAAATACTTTGTCTATTCGTTCCAGGCTGCGACCATTGCAGAGATGCTGCAAAAGAAATCTCTATCCTGTCAAAAAAATCTGGTTTTCCTGAAGTATATATACTTTTTATGGATGAAGAAGTTGAATTGATTCCTGAATTTTTAAAAGTGACTAAGTGCGCATTTCCGTATCAAGTTATTGATATCCCTGAATTTTGGAAGACGATTGGAAATGATGCAAATACGCCAGGTGTTGTTTATCTTCACAATGGTAACATTCAGAAATTTTATGAAGGAACCGAGGCAAATAAATTTAATGCAGAAGGATTACTAAAAGCGATTGAATCAAAATGAATATTAAAACAACAATTTTTCTGACTTTTTTATCCATTTTTTTAATTGTTTTTGCAGGATCTAGTAAAGATTCATTATCAGGAAATGATAGCACAAAAAACAACACATCAGTAAAAATAGGTAAAGTAACCAGTCACAAAAAAACGGATAAAAAAATAATAATTTTGATGATTCTAGGATTGTCTATCCCTTTAGCTGCGGGCTACTATGTGATTAAAAAGAAGTAAGCCTAAGTTTTTAATTAAACACGCTGACATGTATTTGTCTTACAAAGTATTTACTAGTAACCTGAAATTCTTTCTTAATTATTAATGAAATCAATATTTCCGGTTTTCATTTTATGGTATGCTCTTGCCAAATAAGCCAATAAAATACGCATAGTATCAAATGCTTCTTCAGACTCGGCACTTATTTCTTTCTTTTGAATTCGAAGTAACAGTTTCATATACAAGGCATGGAAAGCAATTTCAATGTGATTTTTGTCTTTTAAATTAGACTTTTGCTTAAAGTCTTCAATATTCGGTAGCGCAGTTTCAAATAGAGTTTTGTATTTTTCATCATTGACGATATTTAACAAGGTAGAGTGAAGATAAGAAATCTCAATCATTACCTCATTGATCTCATGCAAATGACCGGAAACCTCTTTCTTTTGAGATTTCATGTTATTTATCAAGTCTGTATACCAAGTAGTGTAATTTCCAATAAAAGAAGAATCTGGAAGTTGTGGTTTTACATAAAACTCTAGAATGTCGTCTACATTAAATTTATACGCGCGAATAATATCTTCAATTTGATACATATATAAAATGTATTCTGCGATATTTTCTTTTAATTTCTGTTGAGCTACTAGCATTCTTCTTTTTCTGTATTTTGTTTAATTTTTACCTACTTCCTTTTTTATTCTCTCTTGATTTTGATTTAAGTAGGCAGTAAACTCTTTCGTCACATTCATCTTGGGAGTGATATAATTAATTTGACCTCCTTTTGCATAAATCAACAAAATATCAATTCCATTTTCTTCACAATATTTTTTACTAAATTTTTCAATTTTATTTCCGATGGATTCTAATTTACTCATAGTTTCTTTTTCGAGTCTAGCACCTTCCACTTCTTGGTATTTCATCATTTCAGCTTCTTGCGCTTGTAAATTGCGCTGATAACCTTCATCCTCTACCTGTGACAACTCATTATTTTGAGCCCGTTTTGCATACGTTTCATAATATGCTTGACCAGCAGCCCTTTTTTTCTCTAGGGTGGCCTGAAAAGCTAATTGTTTTTTTGTAACGATTGCATCTTGCTCCTTATAGTACTCGAAATTAAGTTTCATACTATCTTGATCATAATAGGCAATTTTTAATTCACCTATTTTTTGAACTTGAATATGTGGTGTAGTATTGACAGCCACTTTTTCCTTTTTTTCTTCACTACAAGAAGCAATAAATAAACCTAAAAAGGTCAAACTGAAGATAGTTAATTTTATCATTATTTTATTTTGTATTATTAATTTCTTTAAAAGACTCACTCCAATCTGATCGCATAGCTACAAAGCGATCTAAGCAATTCTTTAGTAACTTTTCATTGACCATTAAAATTAATTCATCTAAACCATTTACATCTATCTCTCCTATTTTATAAATTTGTTCAAATTGTCCTAGCTCAATTTTTACGACGTATTTCGCATTTAAGTGAAAAACTTGAATAGTGTACCTTGGATGTGGTATGTTTGAAATTAACCTCATTTTATTTTTTTTACAAAAGTAGTAGAATTGATCGGAAAATGCTGATTCATTCATAAAAACTTACAGTCATCCTGCATTTTTATTAATTTATTTTCCAAAAAAAAAAGACACCTCATTAGAAGTGTCTTTCTGTTTAAATTCGTTAGGATACTATTTAGCAATCCCTAAATCTGCATCTTCGTAGATTTTAAATTCAAAAGGAACCTTGACCATGTATGCGTAATCTTGTCCTACCTCATACATATCCTCATCAGATTCGCGATACAACCATTCTACTTTAACATCAAATCCATTGTCCGAAAGTTCATTTAATTTATACAAAAGAAATAAAATTCGTTTTGATGATGTGATGTTAAAATATTCCAAATCAATGATCACAGTTGTTTCACTTGAAGGATCTAATAAATAAGAGTCAAACCAAGATAATATCGGCCCCCAAAATTCATCCGGTTGATCTGGTATTGATCTTCCTTTAATCTGCATCATACCTGAGCTCTTATCAAAGAGAACATAAGGAGTTTGTGGAGAAGGGTGTATTAATAATGTTTCCATTTACAAAGTTTATTTACTGCAATTTGTAAAATTTATTTAATATATTTTTCTTTTTTCTACCAAATAGTATTTTTTATAGACCAATGTATATTTATGGGTATACTAAAAATAAACTATAGACTTAAATCTATTTTTTAGCGATTGAATCTGCATTTTCTATGACAAAATCTGATAAAAAACGGATGGGATATTGGATACATTTTATTAACTTAATATCAAAAGAACCTATCAGCTTCTTTAAAATTTCCGCATTAAAATAGCCATAACTTCCTACCACACAAAGGTCTCTAGCAACAATACAACTATTTAATAGTGAGGTATTTACAAAATTATTTATGTTTTCATAATGACATTTTTCAATCTCTAAATTACTATCCTTGAGATCTTTAACTTTAAGGGCAAGAGAGCTTAAATAAGATTTGCCATGTTCTCCGTAAACTTTCGACATAATTTCACTTCGATTCCCAAGTAATTTCAATAATAAATTCATTGTAGATTCTTCAAAATCTCCTTTTAAAAATTTAGTAATCAAAATCTTACCAAAAAAATAACCACTTCCTTCATCTCCTAGTAAATATCCCAAACCTCCTTGAATTTCAGTTATTTCATTTCCGTTAAAATGGCAAACTACTGAACCAGTTCCTAGTATTGCGACTGTACCTTTATTTTTACCCAACAAAGCATGACAAGCTCCTAATAAATCTGAATAAACATGAACTTTCTGAAAGCCCCACTGCAAGAAATAACTAGCAATAATCTGTTGATTATTTTCATTCAGGCAGCCTGCGCCATAGAAAAAAACATGCGCTTCTTTCATTTCACTTTTGGAAGTCCAGTATTCGGAAAATTCTTCAAAAAAAGAACTGCCCCAATTAGAAGGATGAAAGGATTTTGTCGAAAAAAAATGTTTTTCCTTTTCTTTATCTACAAAACACCAATCTGTTTGAGTTCCCCCGCTATCCGCTATTAAAATTGTATGATCCATGCCCGAAAGGTAGTGAAATAAATTTATTTGATGCTGCAGAAACAATCCAATTTGGAAAAGAAAAAATGAGTTACATTAAAAGACCACAGACAACAAGTCAAGTACACTTGGTATTTCACTAATTGATTTTGAGAAATTTACTCCGTTGTTCACTTCTCGATACAATCCATCTGGCTGAAAACCAGAAAATTGATTTTTTGAGTCCGCAGCTGATGCACTCGCTACACTTGGGGAAACTTGATTACTATTTTCAGATACGTTTACTCCATCTTGCGCGGGAACATCACTAACCGCTTCTGCTGTAGCTTTTTCAATTATTAAATCTTTACGACTAGATTGTTTATCTGCTGCAATTAGTTGATTTTCTGGAGGGGTATTTGAACTTTCTTCGGGAGATTGTTCTTTATTTTTTTTTGGTTTGGATATTTTTTTCTCCCCATCTTTCATTTCATTTTTAGCTAATTGTGAACGGTTAGAAATCTCTTTAGTTTTTATCATTACTGGAAATGCTAGTAAAAGAAGCAGTAATAATGCTGCAATTTGAATAATTGGTCGTCGGTGAAAAGGTTTATCAAAAGGATACATCACTTTTCCAATAGATGAATTCCAACGAAAAGCTTTTCCATCCTTGTATTTTTCAGTAAACAAAAGATCTAATTTATCTTTCGTTGATGGTCTAACATTTTCTGTCGATTGATTTTTCATCAATTCAACTTCTATAAAAACATTTTTGAGTTGATCAAATCCTTCCTCAGTCGAACACCACTCAAACAATTGTTCTTTTTCACTCATTGATAATTCAACAAATGATTTATTAACTACAATTTCTACTAATTCTTTATTCATAACTCAACGATTTAAGGTAGGATTGAATTCTTTTAAACTCTCTGCTAAATATTTTGTTGCATAAAACAACCTTGATTTTACGGTTCCATCACTAATCTCTAAAACATCCGCTATTTCTTTAATAGACAAAGCGTCTTCATGTCGTAAGGAAAAAACTTCTCGATGTTTATCATCTAAATCAGCTAAACACCTTTGAAATGAATTTTTAAAAAACAAATCTTGAACTTCTTCCAATACATCTGAATTTTGATCTGAAATGGAATACATATTGTCTAGACCGTTTGAAGTGTTCTTTCGAACTTCTTGCTTTTTATATTCATTTTTACACATATTATTTGCAACTGAATAAACCCAGGTTTTAAAGGTTCTAGAAGTATCAAAAAGCTCTGGCTTCCCAATAATTTTCGCAAACAAATCATGCACAAAATCTTCTGCTTTTTCGCGATCCTTCCACATCATTCTCATAAAATATGAGAGGAGAGGTTTTGCAAATCTTACATATAGTTCATCGAACGCACGTTTATCACCACGAGAAATGCAGAGCATTAAATTCTCATCCGTCATTTTTTTATGTTGCGCTCCGAACATATGTATTAGTTCACTTTTATTATTTTTTGCACTGGCTCATATTTATCACATTGTTTAGCAACCTTATCCAAAACCTCATCAATTATCTTCAATTGAGTGACATTTTCCTGGGCTGAATAAAAAGCCCTTAATTGCAATAACATAGGTAAGTAATTAGATAATAGAGGTTTATAAGTCTCATTTGCTGCTGCATAGGCTATCTTTTTTTTCAGCACCTCATTCCACAAATAATCATTTTTATAAAAATTATTGAAAGCACTGGAGTGATATTCAAAAACTAGTCCTACGATATATAATTTCTCTTGAATTTTAAGAAAATACTCCTTAGGAGTTGTTAATGAAATAGACAAGGATTTACGCTCATTAAGACTACAAAAAGATTGTAAATATGCCACATCAATGACCAAACTTGATGGTAGCAAATAGTTTTTACTCAGTAATTTACTTCTATACTCCTGACTTTGAAGTAATTCCAAAGAAACAACCTGGACATCCGGCCTCAAATGATCGACCATTTGCATGTATAAACAGGAGTAGGTATCTTCCACACCGTGAGTAATCAATGTCCCATTTTCTGGAGCAGACAGCAACAAATCCTGTGCGTACATTAATTGATTATTCTCCCTTTGATTCATTGAAAAGATTTTTTTCAAATAAACCAAGGCATTTTTAGTATCATTTAGAATCAAGTAATACGCTGCTAATTGTATTTGAACATCCCTATTATTTGGCTGCAATTTTTCTGCTTTGAAAAGGTGATCTATGAGTGAAATTGAATAATTTCCAGCTAGATATGTATAAAAGTGATGTTCAAAAGATTCAGGAGCATTTCTTTTAAAATAATCTGCAATTTCAATCATTTGAGTTTGTTGAAGAAGTGTAGGAGTTCGCTGATCTCTTTGCGATGAAGATTGAACTTTTACCTGTGAGAATTGAAATTCCATTTTCTCATATGCACTAACGCTATCATCTACTAGAATTGATTTTCCGGTTGTGACCTCTTTTTGTACCTCCTTACTTTTGTTGACTTGCTTCTTGCTGCCTTGTTGTGATTGATTGGCAGGGAGAGAATCTAACAAGACATCTCCGGAAGGTTCTGTATTTACTTTCGTTGAATTAGTGATTACAGGAAGATGTGTATTCGAATTAGTTGAATTAGTTGTTTTTTCCATCTCATTAACTTGAGAAAAGCTTGAGAAAGAAAAGAAAATAAAGAAAAATAAATATAGTATAGGCATTTTTGTATGAATTTGAAGTCAGTACATCTCAAAGATACAAAGGTTCATTCAAAAAACACAAATTCATGAAATTAATCTTGAAAGCTAAAAACCTTTGCGATTTTAGTTTAAAGAATCAGAGGCGAAGAGAAACTTATTAGGAGAAACCAAACTAGTTTTTACTGCATACATAACGATTCCAGCAGTGTTTCTCACACCTAATTTAGCCATTATGTTTTTGCGATGCGTATTGATGGTATGCGTACTCAAAAAAAGTTGTTCAGCGATTTGTATGTTTGTCATTCCTTCTGAAATCAAAACAATAATTTCTAATTCTCTAACAGATAAAACAATAGGTTCACAAGAAAAAGATTCAAAATCAATATCATTTACATTTATTGAAGCCTTGTGAATAGTTTCAAGAATTTTACCGCAGAAGAACTTATTTCCTTTATTTGTTTCAACCACTGCATCTATAATCTCTTGAATATCACAGTCTTTTTTTACATAACTCATGACACCGGATCTCAAAGCATCTACCAATGTTTGTGCTGATTGTAAAGGAGTGATAGCAAGAAATTTTACAGTATTATTTGACGCTAAAATCGTATGAACAACGTCGATATCGAAATTATCAGATGTATAATCAATCACTACAACATCAGTTTCAAAACTTTTCACCTGATCCTTTAATTCTTGATTACTTCTAGCTTCACTAATAATTTCAAGGTTTTTCACAGATGAAAGAATCGCTCTCATTCCTGCTCTTACTAATTCATTGCTATCCGCTAAAATAATACGCATCTTATTTAGAATAATTTTAAACAAGACAAATATAAGAAGACTAATTGATATTATTCAAAATCTCAATTATTTATTTTTTTAACTTTAATATAAAAATTAGGATCAACCAAGAGTACCTCTTTTTTTTCAAGTTTTATAGGCAGTTTATTCCATTCTTCAGTCGGGGAAATCCACTTACCATCAGTAAGTCTAATTTTCATATCAAAACCTGCAACACAGTCCGTCCATCTGCAAAGAACATTTTCATTGTCATTTTCAATCTTATACTCTAATTTCGGAATTTGAATTGTTCTTAAATACTGATCAAATATTTTTGAATAATTAATACCACTTGTATTATTTATGAAGTTTTCTATTTCCCCTGTTGTAACCGTTTTATGCCAGAAAGTCTCGTTTAATCCTCGTAATAGTTGCCTAAACTTTTCATCATCGTCCATAAGTTGCCTAATCATATGAATCAGATTACTCCCTTTGGAATACATATCACCGCTCCCCTCTTTATTGACAGAATATTGCCCAATGATTGGTTGGTCATTGCGAATCGATGAACGAAGTCCGTTTTGATATTCATTTCCAGCTTCAACTCCATACAGACAAGAGGTATAGATGGTTTCAGAATAGGTTGTAAATCCTTCGTGCACCCACATATCTGCAATATCATTCGTTGTAATGTTATTTCCAAACCATTCATGACCACTCTCATGCACTAAAATATAATCCCATTTTTTTCCCCAACCAGATCCTGATAAATCTCTTCCCAAATATCCATTTTGAAAATTATTGCCATACGCAACAGCACTTTGATGCTCCATTCCTAGATATGGAGATTGCACTAATTTATAGCCATCTTCATAAAAAGGATAAGGACCAAACCAGTGTTCGAAGCATTTCAACATGGAGGGAACTTGTTTAAATTGAACTTTAGCTCTCTCTAACTCATAATCTAGTACCCAATAATCGCAACTTAGATTACCTTTTTCTCCCTTATAATTTTCTTCCCAATGCACATATTTCCCAATGTAAGGAATCACATTATAATTATTAATTGGATTTTTGACTTCCCACGTTGTTGCAACAAATCCCTTCGAATATTCTTTTGTGTCAATTATTCTTCCATTTGAAACAGCCACTAATGTATCTGGACTAATGATTGTCATTGAAACCCCGTTTTCCGGCTCATCACTTTGATGATCTTTGCATGGATACCAAACGCTTGCCCCAAGCCCTTGGCAGGCAACAGACATCCAAGGTCTTCCTTTCTCATCCTTTTTCCATATCCAGCCGCCATCCCACGGAGGATTTATTGCTTCTCGTGGTTTTCCGGAAAAATAGACACTAATTTTTTGTACTTTTTCTTGAAAAACAATCTCAGAAAAATTTAGATGAAAAACATTTCCTTCGCGCTGGTATTTAATTTTTTTATTTTCAAATATGACAGAATCAATATTCATAGGAGATTGAAGATCAATCTGCATAAAATCAAATTTCTCTGTCATCTCAAAATAAATCCTATTTTCTCCTTTTATGGTTTTTGAATTGTAATCCGGTTTCACAGAAAGCTCATATCTTAGGAGATTCCACCAGGATCGCTCCGAATTTATACATCCTCTTAGCGTATCTTGATGATTGGTATTATTCTGACTGAATAAGCTGAAAGGTAAAAGAAATAAAACAGTGAAAAATTTCATATTAACATGGTTTGTCATTTCAAAAATAATAACAATAAAGAGAAAACCTCAAGTTTGACTCAATCAACATACATTTTACCTTTTAGTTGCTCTTTCAATTTCTCAAGAAAAGGAATAGATATCTGTTAAAAAATATTTAAATGGTAAATTATTTGCGACTTCCTTGAATAAATAAAGAGGGAGTTTTACCAGTATGCCTTTTAAAAGCGCTATTGAAAGCTGATTTAGACTTAAAACCAACCATTTGACTTTGGGCCTCGATGGTGTAATTGTTATTCGATAAGAGCACTTTTTTTGCCTCTTCTACCCTGTATTCATTTATGAAATGAACAAAACTTTTATCAAATTCATGATTAATAACTTGAGATAAATATTTACTGTTGGTATTCAATCTTTTGGCTAAAGTGAAAATATTCAAATTTTGATCAAGGTATGGTTTCTCATTTTCAATTACCTCTAATAATTCCTCTTTAATTTTTTC
>CAMDAO010000056.1 GCA_945888595.1 Chryseobacterium gleum
TTTAAAACGTTACCGGCCGACAGTTCTAATTATACGTTAGATGAGCAAACAACTGAGATAATTAAAAACGCAGCGTATAAATATGTTTTAACAAATGTAGATCGTTTCAAATTACGTCAAAACACGGCCGATGTTAAATTTGAGCGAACGGAAAAGGGAAAATATTTAGTGCATTGTAAATCCTATTTTCAGAATTGCACCTCTATAAAATGGGAGTTTGGGGATAGCACCAGTTCCAATTTAAACTTTGTTTCTCATCAATATAAAAAGCCCGGTACGTACTTTGTTAAATTGGTTGTTGATGATTCGTGCGGTCAAAGAGTGATTCAGAAGAAAGTGGTTTTCGTTGCTCCTAAAAAGTCTAAAAAAGTCAAAACTTCAGAACAAGGCACTAAGACAAATAAGACAAAAAGAATTTAAACAAAGAGTATTAGACCTTAAATAGGATGCATTTTGTTATGTTTTTTTTCTTATTTTTTTCCGAATCGGAATGACAATATCTAGTACTTTATTGAACCAAGCAGTTAGTGGATCGATGTAATAAATCATCACCACAAAGAGGGTAATAAAAAGGGCTGCTCCAATTCCTGCTTCATAGGGATTTAATGGATTTTTGGTTTTACTGAAGAAAGTCCCAATCCCTACTCTAATTATGGCGCCATACAGAAGCATCATATGAATTATAAATATTGAAAGTGTATTTTGTCCAATGCGGATAAATAGATTTTCTTTAATAGTAACTAATTTTTCAAATGTTGCTAAAAAACCTAAAATGAGCAATACCCAACCCAGCGTTTCAAGTAACCAAGCCGATTTTACCATATTAATTAAACTGATGCCCGCTATATTTTGCGTTTGATTATGCACAAACTGTAAAATATCTAATGAGAAAAATAGAAAGATTATTCCAAAAGAAAAGAGAAATAAAGGAATGTTCCATTTAGAAATGAGTATCCACTTTGAATGCAAAATCACACCAATTGCTGCTCCAAAAAAAGTATAACCTAAATTAGGCGCAAGGGGGAACATTGATCGATTGGAAGGCGCATGAATCATGTTTTGAATGAATTCCGGCCAACCAACTGGCCATGGCGCACGTACTCCAGTAACATCAAGTTCATTTAATGGTGCAAAAAAGCTAAAAATGATAAAAGAAACGGCCATATAATACACCCACAGCGGAATGACTTTCGTAATTTTATAGATTCCATAAAAAACTAATAATCCAAATATTCCATACCCAATGCATTGCAAAATGTGGAAACTGGCAGGATTTAATAGATAACCCCAAAACAATAATTCTAATAATCTTCTAAAACCCTTTTTTACGCGATCATTATCTCGATAGGATTTGTCATTATTCGCATAAAAGAGATACGTAATGACCATCCCCGTCATGGTTAGAAACATGGGAGAAGTATACCCACGGATCAGATGCCAAATATCGTAAACGAGAAAATTTGGATTGACAAAGTGTGGATCAGGACTTCTGTATTGTGCACCCAGAGTTAGGTCAATGAAATGTCCTTCCAGCATCAGTAAGATGGCAAAAGAGCGAGCGATATCAATAAAGATTAATCTACTTTTTTTTGGCTTCATTAAAATTTATTTTGACAATTAAATGACTGAATTTCCAATCGTAAAAGGGTATTTATGAAAGGTTTATTCATCTAATTAATACTTTTTTTGGTTTATTTTTTTCAAAGGTAATGTATTCATTTGTATCTTTTATACAAACGGATTATCCTACTAAGGAATAATTTCAGATGTTATTATTAATCTTAATTCTCCTTCTTGATTTTTTACTTTAATGCTTACTGATTTTACAACTTGTCCCGTTAGTCCTTTCGAATCAACTGTCATTATCACAAACGATGATTCTCCTGGTTTTAAAAATGGGTTTTCAACCGACGCAGTAGTGCATTCACAGGGTATTGTAATGTTTTTTACGTCAATTTCAATAGGTAGATTACTTGTATTAGTCACTGTGAATTTTTTTACGATCTTTTCGTTCGGCTTGATTTTTCCTGCATCTATTATTTGCCGAGCCGCTTTCAGTGAAATTATTTTTTCTTCCACTTTTAGATTTGTTGCCGCTGTGTCCATATAGTTAACACTTTGAATTTCTATTTTCCTTTCGATTCCGGCCGCTTTTGAATAAATGGAATTTTTTAAGTCATGCGGATTATCACTCGTTAATTTATTAGAAGTATATTCTCCAAATGGAACCTCGGCAAATTCGACTTTTCCTCCATCGACAGAGGTACCATTGATGTATGGAATAAAAATTCCATCGTTATATTCTTTCAAATAATTGACCAATGAACTAATCCTTCTTTTGGTAAGGTTAACATTATAATCTGTCTTTGCTAATGGGCTGGCAAATCCTTTTATTGTTAATCTAATTTTAGATCCTTTTTGTAATTCTTCAAGCAGTAATACTCTAAATAATTCTAAATCTTTTACCCCTTGATCTACATATTCTATAAAAAAGGTTTCAATATCTTCTTTTGCTTCTTCGGATTTATCCCCTTTTAAGCCAGTTGAATATTCCTTTTGATAGGTTTCTAACATGGCCCTGTAGGAGAAATAACTGACCATGTAATTTAATCTTGTAACCGTATCAAGCGATCGTGGATCTGGAATATCATTGTGAAAATATAATGTTACGGGTAATCTTTTGTTTAATTCTGCTAATGTTTCTTTTGGTGTGGGTGGAATCACAATTACTGGCGCAATACCGGTAAAAATATCACTACAGCAGGTAGGATTTTTACTAAATAAAACCCCAATTCTATTGCTGGAAACGTAGGAAGTATCCCCTTGATTAAAATAATAAAGATCATTTGCACTACTGTTTATTGGGATTCCCACATTTACAGGAAGCTCAAATTGAGCAGTATACGTAGAGTAAAAAACATCCATTCCACCAAAACCATTGTGCCAGGATGATGAAAAGTAAAGTCGCTTATTTTGATTATCCCACCAAGGACTTAATTCATTATCTATTGAATTGAGAGCTTTTACTGATCGCGCTTTTGCATATTGATTTCCATTTTTTATCGAACTATACCAAATATC
Organism: Chryseobacterium gleum; assembly: GCA_945888595.1. Taxonomy (GTDB): domain Bacteria; phylum Bacteroidota; class Bacteroidia; order Flavobacteriales_D; family Crocinitomicaceae; genus CAIUKX01. The sequence continues at coordinate 3,082 of CAMDAO010000056.1, forward strand.
CATTCCTCCTTCGGTTCCTTCTCGATCAGAAGCAAAAAATAGAACTTCTTGACCATCAAGTTGGGCTATATTGGGCATCGTAGTATTATATCCTGGCATATTAATAATTTCGCCCAAAGAATCAGAGGAAGACCATTTGCCATTTTTAAATGCCGAAACCATTATTTTACACCTGTAGTTATAGCCTTCATCCTCACATAGACTAAAATAAAATCGTTTGCCATCTAATGAAAAGGTACCATTTCCTTCGCTCAATTTTTCAAAAAATAGATCTTCAATTCTTTTCGATTCTTCAAACGTACTTTGGACCATTTTTGAAGAATACAAGCGGGTTTTGTAGCTGGTCGCATACACTTCTTCATCGGACGGAATCGAGTCAGCGCGGAGGGAAGAAAAAATTAATTGTCCATTATGAATGGTATGACCAAATTCTGAATCTTTTGAATTTACGGTTTCTGGTAGTCGAGAAAAAATCAAGTTGGCCGTGTCTTTAATAGCTGACTTTGCCCATAAGCAGGATTCTATTTCGCGACTTGATTTTAAGTATAAATAATTCTTTTTATCTTTTAAATATTTCTTTTTGCAGCGCTTAAATGTTTCGATCGCGTCTTCATATTTGCCATTGTATTTTTGCATTATAGCAATATTTAATAAACTGTAGGGGTAAAGCAAGGCTTCTTCTTTTTCATATACTTTTTTGTACACAATTTCTGCTTTTCTGTAATCTTTGTATGCTTTTAAAGTTTCTGCATATTTCCAAAGGGTCGAAACGGTTTGAGAATCGATGGCTAGTGCTTTTTCATAGTATTGCAAGGCATAAAAATAGTCTCCTTTTTTATATTGCTCGTCTGCAAAGTCAATATATTTCCCCAATTCCTTTTGCGAAAAGAAAGGAAAAGAAAACATGAAAATAAGAATCACTAAATATAATCTGGACATGCTCTATGAAGAATTTTCTTAGGTTTAAATCGATTAATTATATAACGAGCTGCGAATTCAATTCCTCCACGCAAGTTACTCGCAGGCACTAGTTTTGAAATATTGATATCATAGCTTACTCCCAGAAACCAACTTTGGTAGTCAAGTCCAACCGTAAAATAGCCGGCATCTTTGCTTCTAAACCATGCTCCTACATACACTGCTCGGTATTCTCCAAGTTGGTCTATTAATGTATGTTTTAAGGACGAACCCATAATAAATTCTCTATATTTTCCCTGAAATTGTAACGAAATACTTGGTATCAAATCCCAATCTTTATTCATAGGGTATGTTCCTTTCACGAACAACGAGGTGCGCATATCTCTTTTCACTTTTTCACCGTAAAAACTTTGATTAGGACGGTTTAAATTGTAAAACCCAACACCACCTGTTAATTTCTTATGATCATTCGAAAAGTATTCATAGACCGCACCCACTCCCAACGAAAGATTTGTGTTTTTTTGGTTTTGATAGTTTTCAAAAGTTGGTAAAGCGGCATTGTATGCAATTCCATTGTATTGATTATCAAACGAAAACTGATCCCAATTCACTTGGCGATGATTGATGCCGATGTTAATTCCGGGTCGAATTGTGTGGGTTGAATCGGCAGATAATTTGATTAAATAGGCAAAATTTGTTTGAAATTCATTGGTTCTAAATTTTCCATCTCCAGCAACATCACTAAAAAAGAGAGCGCCAATTCCAATTTTAGTGTGTTTCACGAGTCGAGAGTCAGCCGAAAAAGAAAAGGTGGAAAAAGGCGTTGTCACACTTCTCCATTGATCTCTGTAATTGGTTATGAAACGATAATCACCTTTAAAATTACCTGCATTCCCCGGATTTTGAAATATTTGGTTGTTATTAAATTGCGACCAATGTATATCTTGCGCTGCAACACCACAGCATAAAGTGGTGAAAAATAACAGGAAATACAGTTGAAATTTAAGCATTTAACATTTTTAAGTTCATGAAGGTACAAAAAAATAAAATCGATTATACGTTCCAAGCATAATTCTTGCCGAAAAAGTATTTTTTCTACGCTTTTTAATGTACACAATTACTCTGGTAAGTCCTGGTAATAAGATAAATAAAGGAGGTGACAATAATTCTTTCCTAGATCTTTTCTTTGATTGATTTCTATTTTGACACCTATAAAAATTGATTTTTTATTTATATTTGTGTAAATAAGAAGTACATGTACAAAAAAATAATTGGCTTTCTTGCTATTATATTTTCAATTTTTTTTCCTTCCACTATTTTTGCGCAACAAGATTTTAATAATTTTAAGACCTTAGTTTCTGTTGGTGCGATTCCAAAGGATTTTTCATCTCTCACTTACATGAAAATAGATGAGGACCTTAAAGAACAAAAAGGGCATCTTTCCAAAGCAAAAGAAAGGATATTTTTACAAGGAATTCATTATGGAATTGATGAAATTCTTCACTCTGGTATGGTTTGCTATGGTGATGAAGTTTCTCACTATATTGAAAACGTCATTGATAAATTATTGGCAGATGATCCATTTCTCCGCTCCAAATTGCGATTTTATACGATTAAATCAACGGAGTCAAATGCATTTTCTACGGATCAAGGAATTGTTTTTGTAACTACTGGTTTGATTTCTCAATTAACGAATGAAGCGCAACTCGCCTTAGTTTTAGCGCATGAAATTTCCCATTATACAGAGAAACATGTGGTGGCTTCCTTTGAATATAAGATTGAAAATAGATCCAGCGGACGTAACATTAGAGATTTGAGTATTTATTCAAAAGATCATGAAATTGAAGCAGATGTTTTAGGCTTAAAATGGTATCATAAAGCAGGTTATAGCAAAGATGAAATATTACCGACATTTGATGTAATGATGTATTCATATTTGCCGTTTGATGAAATAGAATTTCCATGGGCCTATTTTAATACAGAAAACATGTATGTACCTGCCTCTGTCTTCGCAACGAAGAAGTATGAAATAAAAGCAGTGGAGGATTATGATGATAGCCAAAGTTCGCATCCAAATATCAAAAAAAGAAAAGAACAAATTGGTGGTCAAATCGGAAATTATTCAGATTGGGGAAGCCAAATATTTACGCTAGGACAGCCAAAATTTGAATATATTAGAAACATTTGCCGTTTTGAAAGCGTTCGAACGGACATTATCAATGCCAAATATGCGAATGCACTTTACTCTATTTTTATGTTAGAAAAAGAGTATCCAAATTCCCTGTTTTTGAAAAGGATGAAAGCACAGTCTTGGCTTGGCTTAGTTCAGTTTAAAAAAATCGGATCCATCGATGAAACAGTTGACAATACGGAGGATTTTGAAGGAGAAATTGCGGCTGTGCATTATTTCATTAAAAAATTATCCAAAGATGGAATGTTGACGCTTGCACTTCGGCAGATATATGATCTTAAAAAGACTTTTCCAAATGACATTCAGTTGAATGCCATCTATGATCGTTTATTGAAGGAATTGGCGACCACCAAAAATTACAAACTTGAGATGTTTTCAAAAAACAACTTCCATAGTGCTGCTACTAATTTTACAGAGACGCTCAATAAGCCCGATTTAGTGGATAGTAGTTTGGTAAAAAAATCGACTAGTAAATACGATAAGATTAAAAATAAAAAGAATTCTGATAATCCTGAGAATTTTGATTCCACGAAATTTTATCTCTATGGAATTCCAGATATTATAGCCGATACACTTTTTTTATCTCAGTTCAAACAGCATAAAGAAGCAGCAGAATTAGAAATAAAAAAAAGTGAAGAACTGGACAGTTTACCGTATAGAGAGAGAAACAAAATACTAAAAGAGAGAAAGTTATTGGAATTATGTATCGGTGTTGAAGATTTAATTGTCGTTGAGCCAATGGTTTTCAGTTATCGAAATGGTAAAATTGACCTTGTGAAGTCTGAAAAATTAAAGCATGACTATTCGCTCGCAATTAATAATTCAGCAATAGATTTGGGTTTGACGGTGTATGAAATTGACCGAGATAATCTAGCATCAAAAGGAACAGAAATATTTAATGAAAGAAGTACGCTTTTCAATTTCATGACCCAATTAACCAAAGAGGACAATCTCACTGTTTTTCCAGTAGATTTTGAATCTTTGGAAACCATAAAAACCAATTATGGAACGTCAAAAGTGATGTTCTCTTGGGTGGAGCATGAATATGATGTCGATATAAATGCAGGGACTGTTTTAGTAGGATTGCTAGTTTATCCTATTTTATCTCTGTACATTCCGTCCAAAATATTAAAGGGGAATTCTACAGAAATGAATGTAATTATTTTAGATTTGGAAAAAGGAAATGTAGAAATAGGAACTAATTATTATTTTACAGATTCACCAAAAAAACTCCATTTAGGAGCGCATATGTATAACATTATGGGAAAACTGAAAGAAAAAAAATAATACAAAATTTTGCATCTAGAAGAACGATATATGATTGAAGATAGGAATACGAATGAAGATTTAAAGATATATAGGTTGATAGATGTATCTATTCAGCTGAAAAAAATATTCCTTGTTATTTTTCTTTTTTTTACAATTTCTTCGGCAGTTGCTCAAGAAAAAGAGGGTTATTTTGGAGCAAAAAACTTTGTCACGGTCGAATCTTTGGTATACAGTCCATTGATTTACAACTTAAGAAATGACTCCTACGATAATAGTAAATATGACCAAAATTTAAACCCGGCGTCGGATAACTTTAATGGAGGATTTCGAGCGAGTTTTGGGCGAATAATAGAGCGAAATTTTGCGCTATGTTTAGAAGCAGGTGTTGATTTTTCAAACATCTACGCGGGTGTTCAGCAGTCCATTTTGGGTAGTCAATATTTAGATTTTCACATTTCTAAGTTGAACATTCAAACCTATTCTATTCTTCCTAAAATTGAATTTGCCACCACGAATAGTCTTTTACCTTTAGGATTTAGTCATCAAATTGGGGTTGGATTTTCAAATTCAAAATTAGTCAACAAGGACTATAATTATATTTCAGGAGGAACATATGACTACTATGGAACTGGCGTTCTTATTAATAACGAAGAATATATAAAAACGCATCTGTATGATTATACAAGTGCAAAATCGATAAAAATGTATACTTTTTTGTATGCTTTAAGTATGCGAGTAGCGATTTCAAAAAATCTATTATTTAATTATGGATTTAGGTATACTTTGCATGTAAAAAATGATAAATATTTTCAACAAGATTCTCAGGATTACTTGCTTCAATTGACAGACATGAAAGAACGTGTTTATAAGCAAAGTACATCCAATCTAATTACCCTCAACTTTGGTCTAACGTACGCATTTTAGGAAATCTTATTAAAAAATACGTGATCAACTTTAATTTTTCATTTTATTTTAGTATTTTTGGTAGGTAAGATAAATTTAATCTAGAGACTGTTGCTCTATAAAAATAACAGGGAGTTAGCGAAAATCCTTAAGAGTAGGAAAATAATTTAACCATTGCCTAGTAGTGATTTTGTAGTAAAAATAATCAGCGAAAGATATTTACTAGGAAAAAAACACAAAAAAATATGAAACAAAAATTTACAAAATTTTTAGAGCAATTATTAAAAGACAATCTATGGAAAATCGTCCTTTTTTCAATGTTTGCTGTCTTAATTGGAGGTTCAGTTTATTATGCAATTAATGTTCCAGCTCCTTCAAGAACGCATCTTTCAATTACCCCAAAAGAGTTTAAAACAGGTAAAATAAATGATGATTTATCAGCAACAGATGAAGTGCAAAGTGCGGCAACTTTTGAAGAGTATGATCTAAAGTTAAAAGCTTTAAAATCGAAATTGCCAAAATCAGAATGGAAAATTACGGAACGTAAATTAAGCCCTGCTGAATACGAAAAAGCTGTTTCCGAATATTTTGCGCAGAAAGATAGAATAGCTTTTTTGGCGGGATGGGGCATGGATGTTTCGGCTTTAGAAATACCTTATCCTAGCGAGACAATTTATATTCGATATTCAATGAAAGGATTTTTTGATGATGTGCACAAAGGATTGGACATAGATTCAACAGATTTTGATTCAAAAATTAATGTTTTGAATAAAGTAGAGCATTTTTATTCTTTAACTGATAAGAAAGGTGGAGACACATTATTAGTTAAAAAATTTAAAGATATCTGTTCTAATAGTAAAAATTTGACGATTGAAGAGATTGAAGGAGTTGAAAAATTACACCATAGTATAACGAAAACAAAATTGGTTTTCAGTTTAAAAAAAGAGAATAGTACATTTGAAAGACAAGACCAATTGTTTGGTTTATTTGAAGCAGCCGCTAATGCGGAAATTACGCCAGTAAGATTTGAGCTATTAGACTCATTAGTTCTTCGATTGAAAAATCAGAAAAAATTTAAAGATACTATCGTTGTTTTAAATGTTATGAAAACGGTGATGAACATCGATTTTTCTAAATACAAAGAAAAAGTAGAATCTGTTGATGCATTAGAGATTGAATGTGCGAAATTATTTTTTAACGATGCGACCATTAAATTTGATGAAAAAGATGTAGTAACAAAATTAGAAAAATACATTTCTCTTTATTCTACAAAAATCGAAGCTGCAAATCTGGAGAAAAAAGCGAGAGAAATTCTTCGTAAAGAAAACAGAAGTACTGCGACTGATATAATGTATTTTGGATTTTTCTTTGTTTGTATTTGCGTAATGATAATTCAATTAATTAAGCAAAATAATAAGAAAGATTAAGCGAATGAAATACATAGAGGTGCTATACTTACGAGTTAAAAAGGCTTTGTGTAATCGATAAAACATTAAAATAGGAATATGCCATATTGGAAAAACGTCAGAAAAAGTGATGAATTTTAAAGTGGCTATTCCATAATAAAACTTAAAAATATTTACATATGAAAAAAATAATATTTGTTGCTAGTATTTTACTATTAATATCATGCGAAAATAAAGAGAGACTTGACGAAATAAAGGCTGAGTTAAAATCAGCAAAGAAAGTCAGTAAAAAATCAGAAAATGAACAAAAAAAGGTTTCCTTTTCTGCTCCCCCTCAGAATGAAAAAATAGAAGCACCAGTGGAAACGTATACTGATGATTCAGAAGAGTACAGCGAAGAGAATTCAGATTATAATTCTTACGATGAGTCTGATTATGATTCTGGAACTGAATATGGTGATTAATAGTAGAACCAAATTCTAAACAGGATTTAAAATAGAGTATGGACCATGCCTCACATTATGTGGCATGGTCCATTTTTTTTACAGCTGAACAAATAGTACAAATTGCGGCTTTAAACCTTTCGATTAGAAATTAGGTAGTCAATTTATTTGCAGTATCTTAGTCGTGTCGTTAAAGTATTTTTATGAACACCTGCAACTATTATCATCAAAATAGCGTATTCTCTTTTGTATTAGGCCCTTCTTATGAAACAACTTGTTCTACTTATTCTCTCGTTTTTTGCTGTAAATATTGCCTTTTCTCAAATTATTGATCCGTTCGCTATCCGCTACCAAACGAATCAAAAAGGAGGCTTGACGATCATGGCCAATACATCTTTGACATGCAATTGCGTGGGGAACAACGAGATGCCTCCAGGGGGAACAACGGACAATAACGGCGTTACTATGGCTTTTGTAGACATTGATACGGATCCAACGACGTATAATTCTTCCCTTGATCAACTGAATCTCGCTCCGTGTAGTGAAGTGCTTTGGGCAGGACTTTATTGGACTGGTAACTTGAACAATACGGCTTCTACGACCGCTAATTATGCATCACGAGGTCAGATTAAGTTGAGCGTGGGCGGTGGGGCTTATACCACGCTAGTGGCTGATGAATTACTCGATAATACGGTTGGGAAGGTAGCCTTTTTTGCGTTTAAAGAAATTACCTCAATCGTTCAAGCAAATCCCTTTAGTGGAACAAATTATGAATTGGCGAACATCGTTTCAAAAGTGGGGTCAAATACGTTTGGTGGTTGGTCCATTGTTGTGGTGTATGGCAATATTTATGAAAAAATGAAAAATCTGACCGTATTTGACGGTCTCGCGAACGTGAGTGCTGGTGCTGCTGGAACGGTTGATATTGCCTTGAGTGGGTTTTTAACTCCACCAACTGGGCCTGTCAACTTTTCATTGGGCGCAGTGGCACACGATGGTGACCGCGGTCAAACGGGTGATCAACTTGCTTTCAATGGTGCTGGATCCTATGTCAATATTACCGATGTATTGCATCCTATAGGTAATTCCTTCAACAGTACAATTTCCAACAATGGTGTCCTGACTTCGAATCGCAATCCGAGTTATAATAATAATTTGGGGCATGATGCAAACATCTATGTACCGAACAATTCAGCCTTCAATTTTATTGGTAATTCAGCCACAAATGCGTCTATTCGAATTTCAACGACCTTAGAGACAGTATTAACGAGCGTGATTACTTCGGCCATTGAAATTTATGAACCTGATTTGAGGGCATCGGTAACCTATACAGATTTGAACGGTGGTACGGTAGCTCCTGGGGATATTTTGGAGTACAAAATTGTCGCGAAAAACATTGGTTCCGACGTTTCAATTGGTACCATTCTTACTGATACGTTGGACAATCGATTGACTTATTTACCTGGAACGATGAACATCACATTTGGTCCGAATACAGGATCAAAAACGGATCCAATCGACGCCGATCAAGCTGAGTTTATTGCCGTGGATAATGTGATTCGTGCGCGAATTGGAACTGGAGCAAATGGAACAATTGGAGGTGCCGTTGTCAATTCTTCGACAGGTGCAGATAGTACTGTACTCAAATTTCAAGTGCAATTGACCAATGATTGTGCGGTGTGGCAATGTGGTAACATACTTGAGAATAGGGCATACCTTTTCGGAACTGGACAAATTTCAGGAATCACGAATGGAAACAATGGTACGTCTGATTTGTTGGATGCCAGCGGTTGCCCTTCATTGCAAAGTGGCACGGTTAACGTCGATGTAAGCAATTGCGCCGATACAGTAATTACTTTCACGGATTCGCTATGTATCGGTGAATTGTTAAACCTTAATTTTCCGAATTCAAGCTACTTAACCTATCAATGGACAGGACCGAATGGATTTACATCAACGATCAATAATCCCAGTATTCCGAATGTTCAATTGGTGCACGCAGGGGATTATGTGCTTCATGTCTTCTATGAAGGAGTCGAGTGTATTTCTGACACTACAGCACCAGTATTCGTTTCTACCAATCCTAATCTCAATCTTCTGGATATAAAGAGCGACTCTTGTTACAATTTAGGCGAAGGATACATTGAAGTTGCCGGAATTGGGAATGCTCCGTTCACGTATGTCTGGTCAAATTCCGATGCTGATTCTCTCGCTGGAAACTTGAATGCTGGAACGTACAGCGTCGTTGCGACAGATCAATACGGTTGCACAGTGGCAGATACCTTTACCTTAACGCAACCGACATTATTACTAGCGGATGCAACAATTACGTCCAATTATAATGGCCAACATATTAGTTGCAACGGCGAATTGGATGGAAGTGCTCAGGTTGTCGCATCCGGTGGCGTTGCTCCGTATACGTATTTATGGACTCCAACTGCTTCCTTAACCACAACAATCAATGGTTTGGGTGCGGGTACATGCGTTGTTATGGTCACCGATGGCAATGGGTGCATCGTTGAAGATAGTGTAACGCTCACGCAACCTGCTCCCTTGAATAGTGCACTTGCCTCAATTACAAATATTCTCTGCTTTGGTGATAGTACCGGATTGATTGATGTTAGTGTTACTGGAGGAACGGCTCCTTACACGTATTCTTGGTCAAATGGAACGTCTTTGGCTGATTTAGCGAATGTCCCGTCAGGATTTTATACGGATACCGTTACGGATATCAATGGCTGTAAAGACACGGCATCATTCTCAATCACGCAGCCAATCGCAGGGCTTTCAATGACTTCAACTGTTGTTCAAATTCTTTGTTTTGGAGACACGACAGGTTCAGTTCAACTCTTCGTCTCAGGAGGAGTAGGGCCCTATGACTACACGTGGTCGAATGGCGATTTAGATTCACTCGCAGGAAACGCAGGAATTGGCACCTACACGGTGACAGTCACCGACCAAAACAATTGTATCATTCAGGACACGTTTACACTCGTGCAACCTACAGTATTGACAAGTGTTACTTACGTATCCTCTAATTATAACGGAAAAGATATTAGTTGTTACGGCGCGTCAGATGGAAGCGCATATTTTGTGATTGGCGGTGGTGCTCCATCTTATACGTATACATGGTTACCTGGTTTACAAATCACAGATTCGATCACAAATTTAAGTGCGGGAACGTACTATTTTACCGCTACAGACCTCAACGGATGCGAAATTTCGGACAGTATTACGCTTGTTGAACCGGATACAATTACGATTACAGCTGTAATTAGTGATATTCTTTGTTTTGGTGATTCAACTGGATCAATTGATGAGACAATTTCAGGAGGTACCGGGCCTTACACCGTTGAATGGTCCAACCTTGCAACTTCTCAGGATTTGATCAATTTAAGTACAGGAACCTACACCGATACCGTTACGGATGTTAACGGATGTATCAATTTTGTTGATTTTGTGGTCAATCAGCCACTGGATTCTATGATGATAACCGCTATCACGACTGAAAATTTATGTGATGGGGATTCCACTGGAACGATAGATCTAACCGTTACTGGAGGTGTTGCACCGTATACCTATTCATGGTCAACAGGTGACACAATTGCTGATCTTACGGGACTTCCAGAAGGAAATTATAGTGTCACTGTTACGGATTCAAATAACTGTTCTCAAAGCATTGTTGTCGCAGTAACCACTCCGCCAGTGCTTTCGATTTTTGAGACTCACATTAATCCTGTTTGTCAGAATGGAACGCAAGGTTCTATTAGTTTAACGATCACAGGAGGAACGCCGGGTTATCAATATACATGGAACAACGGTCAATTTACTGAAGACATCGTGAATCTCAATGCGGGAATTTACGTCGGTGTGGTTACTGACACGAATAACTGTTCCGATACCATTACGGTTGCAATAACCGATCCAGAGGCTGTCTTTATTTCTGGTGTGGCGACTGATGTTTTATGTTACAGTGATGCTACAGGTGCGATTGACATCAGTCTCGCCAACGGAACTCCAGGCTACATCTACGATTGGAGTAACGGAGCAATTACTCAGGATATTACTAATCTTGCAGCAGGGGGCTATTTTGTAGATGTTTATGACACCAACGGATGTGGTGGATTTAGCTCATTTGTCATTTTGCAGCCGGATACATTAGTACATTTAACAGCGCTAAACGTTACGGATAT
>CAMDAO010000057.1 GCA_945888595.1 Chryseobacterium gleum
TGTGTGCCTGCCAATGCGGTTGGTCACGCCATGTTAATTGTGAAAGATGAGGGGATAATTGCCGGTGTGGAATTAGCAGAACGTATTTTTCACAGATATGATCCCACTTTAAAAGTGATCATCTATATACAAGATGGCACTCCCGTCAAATTTGGAGATATCGCCTTGGAAGTGCACGGTCGTTCACGGTCCATTTTGGCGACCGAACGATTGGTGTTGAATTTTATGCAACGAATGAGCGGAATTGCTACCCAAACGAATAAAATTGTAGCACTCCTGGAAGGCTGTTCCACCAAATTATTAGATACCCGAAAAACAACACCCGGAATTCGGTATATGGAAAAATGGGCGGTTCGAATTGGAGGAGGTCACAATCATCGATTTGCACTGTATGACATGATTATGCTGAAAGATAATCATATTGATTATGCGGGAGGAATTTCGAAAGCAATAAAAAGAACGAATGAATATTTAGCTTCCACTGGAAAAAAACTAAAAATTGAAGTGGAAGTAAGAAATGAAGAGGAGCTTAAAGAAGTACTTGAAATCGGCATGATTGATCGGATAATGCTCGATAATTTTACACCTGAAAGAATTAAAGCAGTGCTTCCCACTATTCCTAAAAAGTATGAAACAGAGGCCTCTGGAGGAATAACGCTAGAAACGATTCGCTCATTTGCAGAGACCGGGGTGGATTTTATTTCGGTTGGAGCGCTGACGCATAGTTTTAAAAGTTTGGATATGAGTTTAAAGGCGGTTTTTTGATTGAGGGGGGAGGTTGAGAGTGAGGTTGAGGTGTAGAGATTCGGTTTCTACTCTAACTCTCAAATCTACTTCTGCTATTACTTTCTTACTTTTCCTTGATAAAAAGTAAGCAAAAATCAAGGATCTTTCCAAGGAATTTTTTACTCCTTTGCATTTCGTAAAACCGTACGTAAATACTTTCCTTCACGCTCTTTTTCGCGATAAGGCGAAACGCGATTACGGAAAAATTTACAACTAATTCTGTGGAAAGACCGTTTCAATTTCGCTTCGAAAATTTAGTTAATTAGAGGGAATCGGTTTCTACTAGTTTTCTTTCTTAGATCGTTTGTTCGTTGTGGATTCCATTCCTACTAATATTCTTTTTTTTGTCTTGAAATAAGAGAAAGTGGCAGCTTTCGAAGACCAAGCTCTAGACTTTTTATTATTATTTCTTCTCCAATTTTGCTTCGAAAGATTCAGATCAACTCACGTTCTTTTTTTTTGTCTTGAAACAAAAAGAAAGAACCAAAAAAAAAATTCAAGACTTGGAAAAGAATAATCTCTTCCAATCAAAAAATGCTACAATCGAGGTGATCTACTCCATTGACATTGCGTAGCTTCCTCTATTGCTTAACGCATTTTTTAATCTCCAGAAATCATTATTTTCCTAGGTCGAAAGGAAAATGCTTCGGGGATTCGGTTTCTACTAATTTCTTTCTGAGATCGTTTGTTCGTTGTGGATTCCCTTTCCTACTCTTACTTTTTGGCATCGCCCCAAAAAGTAAGCAAAAAGGTCTAGCGCTTAATAAATTCATTTACCCTTTACGATCAAAAAAACGAAATTTCAAAAACTCGCGAAAAAGCTCAGACAGTTCGAAATTGATTCGATTTTTTGATCTATGGGTCCCAAATGAATTTATGAGGCGCAAATGAAGGGTGCTTCGAAGAGTCAGTTTCTACTTTTGTTGTTTGAGGTCGGGTGTTCGTTGAGAGATTCGGTTTCTACTTTTGTTTGAGGGCGAATCTTAGGTCAAAATAAATTTTGGGGGTTTTCTGGTATTAACGAGGGTTTTCTTACTTTTGTGGTCTACATAAAATAATAAAAATTCATGATAGAATTATTTCAGCACTTATTTCACCTTGATTTCGATTGGTTGTTTCTACATTATGAAACTTCTATCTATGTCGTATTATTTTTGGTCATTTTTATAGAAACGGGGGTGCTTATTATGCCTTTTTTACCGGGTGATTCATTGTTATTTACTGCCGGATTATTTGCTGCGGCGAACAAATTAGAGTTATCTTTCCTCCTACCCTTGCTAATGTTCGCTGCTGTTTTAGGTGATAATTGTAATTATTGGATGGGTAGAATATTTGGACTGAAAGTATTTGATTTTAAAATAAAGGGTAAAAATTTAATCAATAAAAAATATCTGCAAAGTACGGAAGCTTTTTTTGAAAAAAATGGTGTGAAGGCAATCATAATGGCTCGTTTTGTGCCAATAGTGAGAACATTTGCTCCTTTTGCTGCAGGAATTGGTCGAATGGAATACAAGAAATTCTTCCTATTTGATGTATTCGGTGGTTTTTTATGGATTTTCAGTTTGACCATTGCTGGATACCTTTTAGGAGATATCGTGTGGATCAAAGAAAATATTGAAAAAGTTTGCCTAGGCATTATTTTTGTTTCTGCGCTACCCGTCATTATCGGGGTATTAAAATCTAAATTCGCTAAGAAAAATGCGTAAATTTGGACTTATCGGAAAAACATTAACCCATTCTTTTTCGAAAACATTTTTCACTGCTTACTTTGAAAAAGAAAAAATTGAGGCCAACTATTCTAATTTTGAATTAAATGAAATTGAAGAAATCTCTTCCCTTTTAAAGTCGCAAACAGTCTCTGGATTAAATGTTACCATACCCTATAAACAAAGTGTAATTCCTTTTTTAGATGAATTATCCGCAGATGCAAAAGCGATTGGCGCAGTAAATGTTATACAGTTTAAAGAAGGGAAAACAATCGGACATAACTCTGATGCATTTGGATTTCACCAATCGATCAAACCTTTTTTGACAAATCTTCATGAAAGAGCATTGATCATCGGAACAGGAGGTGCATCAAAAGCCGTCGAGTATGTTTTCAAATCATTGGGAATCGACACCGTTTCAATTTCAAGGGATCCAAAAGGAGAAAAACAATTTTCGTATGCGGAAATTAATCATCATATGCTGAGTGCGTGCAAGGTAATCGTTCATTGCACGCCAGTAGGAACTTTCCCGAATGAAAATAGTGTCATCGATTTTCCATTTGAACACTTAACGAAAGATCATTTGGTGGTAGATTTGATCTATAATCCAGTAAAAACAAAATTTCTAGAACTAGCACAAAAAAATGGGGCCACTATTTTAAATGGAGAATCCATGCTGCATCAACAGGCTATTAAGGCGTGGGAAATTTGGAATTTGTAATTTTCATTTTATTCGACGAATAAAATGAAAATTCATCCGTCTTTTATCTTAAATCTTTAAATCTTTTATCTACTTTTGCCTACAACAAAATTAAAATAAAAAATATGTCAAAAATTAAAGTAGCAAATCCAATTGTTGAGCTTGATGGAGATGAAATGACACGTATCATTTGGAAATTTATAAAAGATAAATTGGTTTTGCCATATATCGATTTAGACATTAAATATTATGATTTAGGAATTGAATCCAGAGATGCAACCGATGACCAAATCACCATTGATGCAGCGGAAGCGATAAAAATTCATAAAGTTGGGATAAAATGCGCAACGATTACACCAGATGAAGATCGTGTGAAAGAATTTAACCTAAAATCAATGTGGAAATCTCCGAATGGAACCATTCGAAATATTTTAGATGGTACCGTTTTTAGAGAACCTATTGTTTGCAATAATGTTCCGCGTTTGGTGACGAATTGGACAGCACCTATTATCGTTGGACGTCATGCTTTTGGGGATCAATACAAGGCGACAGATGCTGTTTTTAGAGGAAAAGGAAAATTAACGATGACTTTTACACCAGAAGATGGAAGTGAAGTTCAAACTTTTGATGTTTTCAATTTTAAAGGTGACGGTGTAGGAATGGCGATGTATAATACAGAAGAATCGATCCGAGGTTTTGCGAAATCATGCTTTAATATGGCGCTTTCAAAGAAATGGCCTTTGTATCTATCTACTAAAAACACTATTTTGAAAAAATATGATGGATTCTTCAAAGATATTTTTCAAGAGATATTTGAAGCAGAATACAAAGGAAGATTTGATGCTGCGGGAATTACCTATGAGCATAGATTAATTGATGACATGGTTGCTTCGGCGCTAAAATGGAATGGAAATTTTGTTTGGGCATGTAAAAATTATGATGGTGATGTTCAATCAGACACTGTTGCTCAAGGATTTGGTTCATTGGGATTAATGACTTCAGTATTAGTTACGCCTGATGGAGAAATAATGGAAGCTGAAGCGGCGCATGGAACGGTAACTCGTCACTTCCGCGAACACCAAGCAGGAAGAAAAACTTCAACGAACCCAATTGCATCCATTTATGCTTGGACAAGAGGTCTTGCCTTCAGAGGTAAATTGGATAATAATCAAGCTTTAATTGATTTCTGTTTGAAATTAGAAGAAGTGTGTGTTGAAACAGTGGAAAAAGGAATCATGACAAAAGATTTAGCCGTTTGCGTTCATGGCAACAAGGTAAATCATGGTGAACATTATGTATATACAGAAGAATTCTTAGATGCTTTAGATCAAGGAATCAAAGAAAAAATGAATTGAAAATAATGAGGCTGTCTTAATTAATTTAGGCAGCCTCTTTTCAAAAACAGTATTTTACCATACTTCCAACACACACGATTGCGTTGAATTACTCAAGTTATTACAATTCTTTTTTGCTTTCCTTTTAGAATTGTATAAGTCATATTCGTTCACATTTATAGTTCCGGTAATAGTGCAAGTGCAGATGTACCGCCTATTGCAAGAAGTGAAAAAATAACCAACAAAAATGATAAGCACCACTACATTTTTCATTTTCAATTGTTTTGATATTTATTCAAATATATAAATAAAAGTTCTAATTCACTCAAAAAATAGATACGTAGAATAATGCTAAAAAAATATATTCAAAGTCAATTAGGAAAATATAAAATTATCTTCTTGCTTTGTCTATTAAGTAATGCGCTTTTAGCAAAAAATTATTACGTTTCAAACACAGGGAAAAATTCGAACGATGGTTCTTTTGAGTATCCCTTTAGAACAATTCAATTCGCTGTAGACCATTTAAAACCAGGCGATAAATGTTATGTTCGAAAAGGAGTTTATCGAGAAAAAGTCATCTTTTCAAAATCAGGGACAAAACAGCATCCTATTTTTCTACAGAATTACCTCCAAGAAGAAGTGACAATTGCCCCGCAAATTGTGCAGAGAAAATGGGAACTTTTTAAAAAAAATATTTATAGAATCCCCTGTAAAAAGAAAGTCTATCAACTTTTTATAGATGGAAAACCTAGTATGCAAGCTAGTTTTCCGAATGTCATAGAAGGAGATATGAATACAACTTCTTGGGGTGACATGACTGCGTATCCAAACAAAACAATTGTCTTAAAAGGACTGTCAAAATTTAAAAATCTTAAAAACTGTCATTTTGTTGGCCTTCACACGAGAGGACTAGTGGCATTAAATGGCGACATCATTCAGCAAAACGGAGATCAAATAACCTTGAAGAATGATGCGTTTTATTGGGATAAGAAATTTATAAATAATTACCTTGGAAAAGGAAAAGGATTTGTAACAGGAAGTTTACAATTTTTGGATCATCCTGGTGAATGGTTTTCGGATGGGCACTATTTATATTTTTGGCCACCGAATGGAAAACCAGATGAACTTGAGGTCACGATTAGAGAAAATATACATTCTTTGATAATTGATCAAAAAACCAATATCAAAATACAAGGAGTAAACATATTTGGAGGAAGTTTTAGAGCTGAAAATTCGAGAAACTGTGCTTTAAAAAACAGTAACATATTATTTCCAACTCCTTTTTTTTTCTTTAATGATGGTTTTGAACGCTATGGGTATGGAACAATAAATTCTGATAAACCAAGCAGCTGGTCTGGAAAAGGTGTAGAAATTTCCGGGAAGAGTAATAGGATACAAAACTGTTATATTGCTCATAGCTGGGGTGATGGAGTAACAATCAGTGGAGAAAATAATACAATTCGTAATTGTATTATTTATGATTGTGATTGGATGGCAATTGACTGCGCTCCAATTCATATTTCAGGAAAAAATAATTTAGTAAGTCACTGCTCATTCTCACGTTCAGCTAGATCTGTTCTGGTAAACCGAAAATTAGAAAATAGCAGAATTGTATTTAATGAATTTAAAGAAGGTGGAATCCTTTGTGATGATTTGGGATTAATATATTGCTATGATACAGATGGTAAGCAAACCGAAATTTCCTATAATTGGTTTCATGACAATCATGCTCCGTATATTGGGGCAGGAATCTATTTGGACAATGGGCATAAAAATTTCAATGTGCATCACAACGTAGTTTGGAATTGTTTTATAGCAATGACAATAAATGAACCTTGTGAAAATGATGTAATTTCTCATAATACCTTTTTTCAAAACAAATACAGTATGAGTTGCTGGCCACCAAGAAAAACAGGTAATTTGAATATTAGAACGTACAATAATTTAACCGACTCAAAATTAAAATCGAATTATAACCAAGATTTCCATGGATCGATTAAGGATTCAAATTTTGTTTGCAAAGATATCTATGTCCATTTAGGTGATCCAAACGACAAACTTTTTTACTTAAAAAACAAATCAACACTCATTGACAAAGGAATTATTTATGGCACTCATTTTCGGTATAGAGGCAAAAGTCCTGATATTGGCGCCTACGAAAATGGAGCGAACTATTGGGCGCCGGGATCCACTTTAAAAATAAAACATTTACTGTATGAAAATTCATCCTTTACAGAATTTGACACAGAGGAAAGAAGTCCAATTACAGAATTCTTTTACACGCTAGCATTTTTCCTCTTAGCTCTATACATATTGTCAAAATGGAAATTTGTGCAATCAACGGGATTAAGAACCAACACACTATTTATACTTTTTAGTATGAAAATACTTTTTGGATTTATTTTATTTTGGATTTACAAATATTACTATCTCAATACCAATACAGCAGATATTTTTAAATATTTTGAAGATGCAAAAGTGCTCCATCACTCTATTTTTAAAAATTCATCTATAGATTATTTGAAATTCATTTTTGGGTTTCCTGTTGATAGTCCATGTATTCAAGAAGCACTTTTGCACACAAAACATTGGGTCACGCTAGCTGATTCACAAGCATTCAATGACAATCAATCCATCATTAAACTACATGCACTTACATTGCTTTTTTCTTTTGGATTTTTTCATATTCACACCCTCTTTTTTTGCTTCATCTCCTTTATTGGATGCATATTACTTTATAAAACATTCAAGTTTGTTTTCCCTACTGAAAACCGTAAAATAATGATCGGAATTTTTCTCGTCCCTTCCGCACTCTTTTGGAGTTCAGGAGTTTTAAAAGAGAGCGTCCTCATTTTTGGTATTGGACTTCTTTTATACCATTGCTATAAAATCATTCACAATTTATCGAAACCCTTGCTTTCTTTCGTGATGATTGCTTTAGGGATCTATATCATAATCGTACTGAAAGTCTATGTGATTATCGCTATTTTACCCTGTATTATCGCATGGTATTTAATCATCAAACTAAATTTTAAGAAACAATTTCCCGTCTTTTTATTGGTCAATATCCTGTATATTTTTGCGCTTTTCAATTTACACTTTTTGGCTCCATCACTTGATTTTACAGAAAATTTAATTAGTAAACAAAAGGATTTTATTAATGTTGCCGAAGAGATGCATGCGCAAAGTAAAATCAATATACCCGCGATAGATAATGGTGCAATTTCTCTGGTGAAAAATATACCGAATGCACTAGTAAATGTATTTTTTCAACCAAAAATGGATCGAATTTCTAATCCTTGGTTATTGTTCACATTTCTTGAAAATAGCTTGGTCCTATTGCTTTTTGTTTTACTTCTCTTTTTCTTCAAAAAACCTACTAAAGAGCAAAGAATACCGCTTTGGATTTCCCTATTTTATGTGTTAAATCTTACTCTCTTAATCGGATGGATAGTACCTATCACAGGAGCAATTTCAAGGTATAAAACGCCACTTTTACCATTTTTAATTGTTCCTTTACTACTTTGTATAGATTTTAAAAAAATAAAGAAAATGTACTTGGATATAGTTCAAAAAAGAAAATCTAGAATTCTTAAAACTTGAATATCCTTGCTATCATTAAAAAACAATACTTACTTTTACAAAAAATATTGAATTATGTCAAATGCTATTTTTAAAGTGCCAAGTGCAATTAATGAACCTGTTAGAGGGTATGCTCCTGGGTCATCTGAACGTGAAGAATTAATTTCGAAATACAAAGAAATGTACAACCAAACTCCTATAGATGTGCCAATGTACATAGGTGGGAAAGAAGTTCGAACTGAAAATAAAAAGAAAATATCTCCACCACACGATCATAAAAAAGTTTTGGGATATTCTAATATTGGTGAATCGATGCATGTTCAACAAGCAATTGATGCAGCAATGGCAGCAAGAGAAGAGTGGGCAAATTTGGCGTGGGAACAAAGAGCTTCCATATTTTTAAAAGCTGCGGATTTATTAGCAGGGCCATTTAGAGCAAAAATGAATGCAGCAACCATGTTGGGACAATCCAAAAATGTTTTTCAAGCAGAAATAGACGCATCCTGCGAATTAATTGACTTTTTACGTTTTAATGTACAATATTTAACTGAAGTATACCGTCAACAACCTGATTCACTTCCTGGGATGTGGAATCGTCTAGAATACAGACCTCTTGAAGGATTTGTTTTCGCGTTAACTCCTTTCAACTTTACAGCTATTGCTGGGAATTTATGTGCTGCACCAGCCATGATGGGAAATGTTATTGTTTGGAAGCCAGCTGAAACTCAAATGTACTCTGCGCAAGTAATAATGGAATTATTTAAAGCTGCAGGTGTACCAGATGGTGTCATTAATTTAATTAATGTTAGAGGTCCCATTGCAAGTGAAGTAATTCTAAAAAACAAACACTTTGCGGGCTTTAACTTTACAGGTTCTACAAGTGTTTTTCGGACATTGTGGAAAGAAATAGGAAACAATTTAGAACACTATAGAAATTATCCTCGTATTGTAGGTGAAACCGGTGGAAAAGATTTTATCATGGTTCATAAATCTGCCGATCCAGCTATTGTTGCAACAGCTATGTCAAGAGGTGCTTTTGAATACCAAGGTCAAAAATGTTCTGCTGCTTCTCGCGCTTATATTCCATCCAATCTTTGGGAAGAAGTAAAAGATATCGTTGTAAAACAGGTTAAATCATTTAAGATGGGTACAACAGAAGATCCGTCTAACTTTGTTAATGCTGTAATTGATGAAAAAGCTTTCGATAAAATCGCAGGGTATTTAGACTTTGTAAAAACGCAAGCAGATGCTGAAATTATTTGTGGCGGAAATTACGATAAATCCGTTGGATACTTTATTGAACCGACTATTGTTGTGACAACCAATGTCAAATTTAGAACCATGTGCGAAGAAATTTTCGGACCTGTTTTAACTGTCTATGTATACGAAGCAGATAAATTTGTTGAAACAATGGAAATTTTGGATCAAACATCAGACTATGCTTTAACTGGCGCTATCATTTCGAATGATCGATATGCTATTAATTTAGCTATCAAAAAATTAGAAAATGCCGCTGGAAACTTCTACATTAACGACAAACCAACAGGAGCAGTTGTTGGTCAGCAGCCATTCGGTGGAGCAAGAGGATCCGGTACAAATGACAAGGCAGGTGCGTCAATGAATTTACTAAGATGGGTTTCAGCGCGTACAATTAAAGAAACATTTGTGCCACCAACAGATTATAGATATCCATTTTTAGGATAAACTATTTCTTGTTGACTTCAAATTGAAATTACATGATGCGAATATTGTACCTCTTTTTATTTTGGACCCTTAGGATTTCTAATCGCGTTTATTTTAGAAAGAGAGAAACCTACAATGCGCCAAAAGGATTCTATGGAAGCACCATTTATGTAAGCAATCATGCAGCATCATTTATGGACCCGCTTCTTGTTGCTTCCTCTCGGAATCCGATTGTTTTTTTCATGACTCGTTCAGATGTTTTTAAACCCTTTCTCAAACCGATTTTATGGGCTTCGCATGTTCTCCCAATATACCGGCAACAAGATGGAGAAGATACTAAAAATAAAAATGAAGAAGTATTTAAAACATGTGCCAAAATACTTTCTTTCGGAAGGAATATCTTAATATTCGGTGAAGGTTTTACGGATGATGTATTTATTCGACGCCTAAAACCTGTAAAAAAAGGTGCCGCAAGAATTGGATTTATCGCCCTTGAACATACGAATTGGAAAAAGAAAATTTATTTGGCAGCTGTTGGGTGTAATTATACAGATCCAAATTTCATGCGCAGTGATATTCTAATTTCGACTTCTGATAAAATTTGTTTAAACGATTACAGGAGTGCGTTTGAAGAAAATCCGAACAAAGTAATTACCGATATCACAAAGTTGATTGAGCAGAAAATGCGCGATCAAATTACGCATGTTGAAGATAAAAATTGGGCACCTTTTCATGAGAATGTCATGCAATTAACGCGGAAAGGAATGCACTCAATCAACTACGATTCTTCCATTTCTCTTGAAAAAAGATGGCGCTATTCTCAAAAATTAGCAAATTGGATGGGAGAACAAGAACTCGATGAGATACCTGCACTTGTTGAATTAAAAGCCGATATCGAAAATTATTTCTCTTTACTGAAACGATCTAAACTTCGAGAAGAATTTATTTTTGATTTTCAATCACCGAACAAAGGCAAAAGAACGTGGGATGCACTTTTTCTCCTCTTTATGTTTCCACTTGCTATTGGAGGTATGATCCATTGTTTGATACCTTACCTACTTATTAAAAGATTTACTGAAAAAACATTTAAAAGAAGAGTTTTTTGGAGTTCCGTAAAATTAATGTTAGGTAAAGTTTCCGTTGGAATTTTTAATATCCCCGTTTTCTTCCTCATTTATAATTTCATTTATCCTTCCTTTTGGCTAGGTCTAGGTTATTTATTATTTATTATTCCCACGTTAGGATTGATATCCTATCTATATCATCGGAAAATAACCATTTATAAGACAAAGGGATTGATGCAAAAAATGGATCTTTCCCCATTTATAGAAAAAAGAAGAATCTTAATAGAAAAAATAAAGAACCTAATTCCAGTTGCTTAAACAAAGGGGTTTCTTTTCTTAGTATTCTTTTGGATCAGAGAATATTTCTTTGGAGGTAGAAGGATATCTTTCATCTAGTATCCTCATCTAACCTTCAAATATACTTCTGTTATCATTCTCTTACTTTTCCTTGATGAAAAGTAAGCAAAAATCAAGGATCTTTCCAAGGAATTTTTTACTCCATTACATTTCGTAAAACCGTACGTAAATACTTTCCTTCACGCTTTTTTCCGCTGAAAAAGCGAAACGCGATTACGGAAAAATTTACAACTAATTCTGTGGAAAGACCATTTCAACTTCACTTCGAAAATTCATTTAATTAGAGGAATTCGGTTTCTACTAGTTTTCTTTATGTGATCGTTTGTTCGTTGTAAGATTCCATTCCTACATTGTTCTTTTTTTTGTCTTGAAATAAGAGAAAGTGATAGCTTTCGAGGGAAGAACCAAAAAAAGAGAAAGTGGCAGCTTTCGAAGACCAAGCGATAGTGCCGAGACAAGACTTGGAAAAGAATAATCTCTTAAAATTAAAAATTAGGTCGGTTTCTCAGTGACCCCACTTCACTTTTATCCAATAGATTAGCGTGAATGCTAGGCCTATAGAAACAAGCACATTCAGAAAGGCTAACAACCAATGGCCGTTCACAATCAGTTGAATTGACTCATTACTAAAGGTGCTGAAAGTACTGAATCCACCGCAAAAACCAATTAGTAATAGAGGATTAATCCATGTATATTGATTCAATTTATTTTCAAAAACATAAAGAATAATTGCTAAAATCAAGCACGATATACTATTCGAAATCAATGTTCCCAGAGGAAATTGAGAAGGGAAATAATTTTCAGTAAGCTTTGACACTCCATAGCGAGAAATACTACCTACCCCTCCTCCGATAAAAATATATAAAACCGTTATCATCTAATAGAGAATTTTTCTAAAAAACGAAGATAAGCAAATCGATACAATAAATACGCTATACCACTGCCAACAATTGCACCACAAATTATATCTGATAAATAATGTACACCTAAATACACGCGACTAATACTTACAACGCAGGAAATTAATAACAGAATATAAATCAATTTTCCATAGCATTTTTTTAAAGAGAGTCCTACAAAAATAGAAAATGAAAAAAAATTTGCAGCATGAGAAGAAATGAAACCATATTCGCCCCCTTGATAGAATTCCCCCTTCTTCATTTCATACAAATGCAACTTATCCATCAACAATAAATTATGAGAAGGACGATATCGCTGGAAAACTTCTTTAAAACAATAGTTTGACACTAAGTCAGAAAAAATAACAGATACAATAGCAATGCTAACAAAGAACACCACTTGTTTGAAAGGTAACTTTTTGTATGCCAAGTAAATCAAGAAAAAATAGAGCGGAATCCAAGCAATTTTTGAAGAAACTAAATACATTACTTCATCCAATAGTGGAGTATGCCAAGAATTGATTGTTACGACTATTACCTTATCTATTTTTTCTAAAAAATTATCCATTATTGATACTTTCCCAAATCATATCCTTTAATTCAACCAATCCGAATTCAGCAACAGATGAAATAAAAATAGATGGAATATTCGGTAAATCTTTACGTATATCCTCTTTCAATTGATCATCTAACATGTCTGATTTTGAGATGGCTAAAAGTCTATCTTTATGAAGCAATTCAGGATTATATTGTTTTAATTCATTTAAAAGCACTTTGTATTCAGCATGAATGTCATTACTATCTGCCGCAATCATGAATAAAAGAACCGAATTTCGTTCAATATGTCGAAGAAATCTTAATCCTAAACCCTT
The DNA here is from genome assembly GCA_945888595.1 of Chryseobacterium gleum. Lineage (GTDB taxonomy): Bacteria > Bacteroidota > Bacteroidia > Flavobacteriales_D > Crocinitomicaceae > CAIUKX01. Next base: position 12,984 of record CAMDAO010000057.1, read on the forward strand.
TCCTAAATGCGCACCTTCTATAATTCCTGGAATATCAGCCATGATAAAAGAGCGATAATCTCTGTATTTCACAATACCTAAATTCGGTCGCAAGGTTGTAAAAGCATAATCACCAATTTCAGGTTTTGCAGTAGATAGAACTGATAACAAGGTACTTTTACCAGCATTTGGAAAACCAACTAAACCAACATCGGCCAATACCTTTAATTCTAATATTTTCCATCCTTCTTGTCCAGGTTCTCCCGGCTGCGCATAGCGAGGAGTCTGAAAAGTTGACGACTTAAATTGCGTATTTCCTAATCCACCTCTACCGCCAGGAACAAGAATTCTTTCCTCACCATCTGTAGTGATTTCAAATAAAACTTCACCCGTTTCTATATCTCGAGCAATCGTACCGATTGGAACTTCAATGTATTTATCTTCCCCTTGTCCACCCGTTTTCAAATTACCAGCACCATGACCACCATGACCAGCTTTTGAATGTTTATTAAATTTTAAATGTAAAAGTGTCCAAAGTTGTGTATTTCCTCTTAAAATAATATGACCTCCACGTCCACCATCACCGCCATCGGGACCACCTTTTGGAATATACTTTTCACGTCTAAAATGTGCAGAACCACCACCTCCAGTACCGGATTTACAGTGAATTTTAACATAATCAACGAAATTATCTGAAGCCATACTTTTTAAATTAACATAATCACAAACGTGTAATTATACATTTTCAACCTATTATTAAAGATGAATACACAAAGGTACTTTTTTTTAAGGATTTTAAAGGTGGTTTATAGATTAACTTCAGTTGAAATCGCTAAGTTTCAAAGACAATGCTGTTTTTCATATTTCGTGGGGCTCTCTTTTTTTAGCACCCACGAAATATGAAATTAGACTTACATATTCTCTATAGCAGAAAATAAATTATTTGAGATTTCAGTAATTTCTCCCACACCACTGATTGTTATCAGCTTTCC
>CAMDAO010000058.1 GCA_945888595.1 Chryseobacterium gleum
GATTTGGGGGTTAGGGTTGGGCTGGGGGTACAAAAACTAACAAATATGTATTAATTTCCAAATGTCATCAAATAGGATTTTAAAAATTCATTTAAATCACCATCAAGCACAGCGTCCACATTTCCTGTTTCATGTCCCGTTCTTACATCCTTGATTAATTTATAGGGGTGCAAAACATAGTTACGAATTTGAGATCCCCACTCTATCTTCTTCTTCCCTGCTTCTATCTCACTTCTTTTTTCCATCCGTGCACGATATTCTAGCTCATACAATTGCGATTTTAATAATTGCATCGCTTTTTCTTTATTGCCTAATTGAGAGCGCGATTCCGAATTTTCAATAATAATTCCAGAAGGACCGTGTTTCAAACGAACAGCTGTCTCGACCTTATTTACATTTTGACCACCAGCACCTCCAGATCGGAAAGTGTCCCAGGTAATATCAGCCGGATTGACATGAATTTCAATGGTGTCATCCACTAAGGGATACACATACACGGAAGCGAAAGAAGTGTGACGTTTGGCGTTGGAATCAAATGGAGATATTCTCACCAAACGATGAACACCGTTCTCGCCTTTCAGGTATCCAAAACCAAACTCGCCTTCGAATTCTAAAGTAACCGTTTTGATTCCAGCCACATCTCCTTCTTGATAATTCAATTCCTTGATCTTATATCCATTTTTTTGACCCCACATCATGTACATTCTCGTCAAAATAGAAGCCCAATCGCAACTTTCTGTTCCTCCAGCACCCGCAGTAATTTGTAAAACAGCACTCAACGCATCTTCCTCACCAGAAAGCATATTTTTAAGCTCAAGAGCATCCACCTCATCTACTAATTCCTCATAATGATTTTTTAATTCAGCATCATCGCCATCACCATCTTTAGCGAAATCATTCAGCACCTCTAAATCTTCAAATGAGTTTTTCAACGTATCAAAAGTAGCTACCCAATATTTCAAACTACGAATCGCTTTCATTTGAATTTCTGCTTTCTTTGGATCATCCCAAAATCCTGGATCTTGCGTTTTTAGCTCTTCTTCAGCTAATTGCATCTTTTTCTCTTTGATTTTCAAATACTCTTCAATCGCATCGATACGATTATTAACTTCTTTTATCTGTTCGGGCTTTATCATGATGCCGCAAATTTAATTAAAATTTCGCATAGTCAGGATGAATGAAGATTCTCTATGTCATAATCGTATAAAAATGAAAGTATTTAGTGACAATATCGCTTACTTAACAAAAAATAAATAGTAAAATATCATAATCGTTTGAAAAAATTATACATTTGTAAAAAAATATAAAAAATGAATATTCCAACAAATCTTAAATACACAAAAGATCACGAATGGGTGAGCATTGAAGGTGATGTAGCTACCATCGGAATTACAGATTTCGCTCAAGGAGAATTGGGTGATATCGTTTACGTAGAAATCGAAACGGAAGGTGAAACATTGGAAGGTGAAGAAGTTTTTGGATCTGTTGAAGCTGTTAAAACTGTTTCTGATTTATTTATGCCTCTTTCAGGTGAAATTATTGAATTTAATTCTGAATTAGAAGCAAATCCTGAATACGTAAACAATGATCCATTTGGAAAAGGTTGGATGATAAAAGTAAAAATCTCTGATCCTTCTGAAGTATCAAGCCTTTTAGATGCTGCTGGTTATCAAGCAATCATAGGTTAATAATACTAAAAAAATAAGTATCTAAAGCTCTGCGATTTGCGGGGCTTTTTTTGTTTATCACGCAAAGGTTTTTCTTAAATTTTAAAATAAAAAGTAATATTTTTTCTATTTAAGACAAGCATTCATATTCCTTTTGTACATTTGACGCCGTTATTATAATTTACAAGAATATGTCAGGTTTTAATGCCAAAAAATTAAGTGCTGCAGGAGTTTTAATTACAATCGGTATTGTCTTTGGAGATATTGGTACTTCTCCTCTCTACGTTTTCAAAGCAATTCTAGACCATGGATTTAACGAAGCAATTATTTTAGGCGGATTATCGGCTGTAATTTGGACCTTGATTCTATTAGCTTCTATAAAATATATTTATCTTGCATTGAACGCTGACAATAATGGTGAGGGAGGAATTTTTGCGCTGTTTGCATTACTGAAAGAAAGAAAACTTAAATGGATTCTGATTCCTGCATTAATTGGCTGTGCAACGCTTCTTGCGGATGGATTTATCACTCCTGCGATCTCTATTTCTTCCGCTGTAGAAGGTGTTGAAGCAGTGATTCCTGGACTGCCTATTCCTTATATCGTTTCTGGAATAATTGTCGCGCTATTTTTAATCCAACAATTTGGCACTGCCTCTATTGGTAAAATATTTGGTCCAATAATGATTGTTTGGTTTGCTTTGCTAGCATACTTAGGGATGATTCATATTTCTGACAACCCGATGGTTTTAAAAGCCTTTAATCCTTATTACATCTTTAACATGATTCAAAATGTGGAAGGTGGTTTTTGGGTTTTAGGGGCTGTATTCCTATGTACAACTGGAGCAGAAGCTTTATATTCTGATCTTGGACATTGCGGCAAACTAAACATAAGAGCAAGTTGGTCAATGATGAGTATCGTACTGGTTATCAATTACCTTGGTCAAGCTGCACTTTGTTTAAAAGAAGGTTACGTGCACGTGAAAGGAACGAATATCTTCTATGCAATGGTCCCTGCAAATATTTTACCATTTGTCATTGTAATTGCCACATTAGCAACAATAATTGCCTCTCAAGCATTGATTACTGGTGTTTTCACACTGATGAACGAAGCTATTAAACTGAAACTTTGGACGAATCTAAAGGTAAAATATCCAACGGATCATAGTGGGCATATTTATATACCTTTCATCAATTGGTTTTTGATGGCTGGTTGTTTATTAGTGATTTACGTTTTCGGAAATTCAACCAGGATGGAATCCGCCTACGGATTAGCGATTACTATTAATATGGTCATGACATCTATGCTTTTAGGAGTATTGTTAATTCTGAGAAAACCCAAGCTAAAATACATCTATATTGTCATTTTTACGATTTTTATCATTATTGAATTTGTTTTCTTACTTTCTAATTTAGGTAAAATATTTGATGGAGGTTGGTTTACATTAATTCTTTCCCTTATCTTTTTTACTTTATTATTTTTATACAACAAAGCAAAACAACTGAGAAAGAATATTACTGAATATTTACCTATGAATCAAGTGGTTCCGCTTTTAAATTCGGTAAGAAATGATACAACAATCAATTATGAATCGACTAATTTAGTATACCCAACAAGAAGTGATTCTCCACAAAAATTAGATTCCACCGTCTTTTATTCCTTGTTTCAAAAAAGACCTCGAAAAGCACAAGTTACTTGGTTCTTGCATTTAAATATTACAAATGAACCTTGGGGAGTGCATTATTCAGTGAACGAAATTATTGATAAACATTGTTATTATGTTTCGTTGAATTTTGGATTTAAGGAGGAACATCGTGTAGAATTTATGATGAGAAAAATTCATGATAAAATGGTGGAAAAAGGGGAGTTGACAGGTAAAAGTGTTTTTAATTGTGTTCAGGATAAAATAAGTGACCCGGATTTTAAATTTATAGTACTAAACTCACGAATCGCGACAGATAATTTATTGACTTCTTTTCAAATTATTTTTGTAAAAGTATATCGATTCATTAAAATGACAGGCTTGACGCCAGCAGAAGATTTTGGTCTTGATAAAACAAATGTCGTTGTTGAATACGTTCCAATCAGTGTTGCAAAGCAACTTGATCAAGAAATGATTGAAGACAGCGAAGATTATTCAACAAAATTAATTAAAATGGTTGATGATAAAAATAGGCCGTCTAGCAATAGCAATCGTCATTAAAGCAAAAAGCGTGTAAAAATATACACGCTTTTTTTACTAATTTTCTATTTATTACCAAATAAGTGAGATTCTGTTTAATAAACTGAACTTGATCCTCCAATGTTTTCAATCGGGTGCCAAGTGGTCTTTATTTCTTGAAAATCATTGATCAAATAAACACTCTGACCATCTTCAGTTGACCAATTCATTGGATAATAATGTACACGCTTAACATTAACAACGGCCAACTCTTGAATTAACTTTGTATTCTCCTTGCTAGCTCCGCCATAAAAAACTGAATTTATATCCATATGACTTGCAAAAGTCTCAATAAGTTCTTTTTCATTTCCTGTTAGAATATTTACCACTCCACCGGGTACATCGGATGAATTTAAGACTTCAGCAAAAGTAATCGAACATAAAGGTATATTTTCTGAAGCCAAAACAAGACACGTATTTCCACCAGCGATAATAGGTAAAATCGCAGAAACTAAGCCGATTAACGAAGTATCTTGAGGAGCAATAACTCCAACCACCCCAACTGGTTCTTGTACCGAAAAATTGAAGTGTGAAGATGAAACAGGATTAACAGAACTAAAAACTTGCAAATATTTGTCACACCAACCGGCATAATACACAATACGATCAATGGACAAATTTACTTCTTCACCAGCTTGCTTTAGGGTTGACCCCTGTTTCGCTAATTCAGCAATAAATTGATCTCTTCTTCCTTCTAACATTTCGGCAATGCGATATAAAATCTGACTTCTATTAAATGCCGTTTTTTCTGACCAACCTCCAAATGCTTTCCGTGCGGATGAAACTGCGTTTTTAACATCTTTACGAGAGGCTAAACACATATTTCCAAGTGGAGCCCCTTTTTTGTTTTTAGGCGTGTAAAATCGTCCTGATTCTGTTCGAGGAAATTGACCGCCGATATATAACTTATATGTTTTTACTATTTCTAATCTCATCGTAGTTCATTTATTTGTTTGACAACTTAACATAAGAAGCCAAACCATGCATTCCTCCCTCTCTGCCAAACCCACTTTCCTTGTATCCTCCGAACGGGGAAGTTGGATCAAATTTATTATATGTGTTCGCCCAAATCACACCTGCCTTTAATTTAGAAGAAACATTAAATATTTGTGAGCCCTTTTCGGACCAAATACCCGCTGCTAATCCATAAGGTGAATTATTTGCTTTTTGAATCACCTCATCGACTGTTCGAAAGGTTTGGATTGTAAGCACAGGTCCAAAAATTTCTTCTTGTGCTATTATATTTGATTGCGCCACATTTGTGAAAATTGTAGGAGGGCAATAAAATCCTTTTTCAGGTATTTTACATGCTGGTTGAAACATTTCTGCGCCTTCCTTTTTTCCAATTTTAATATAACGATTGATCGTCTCTAATTGTTCTTGAGAATTAATTGCTCCTACATCTGTATTTTTATCTAAAGGATTGCCAACTTGTAGGGTCTGCATTCTTTCTTTTAACTTCTTGATGACCTTGTCAGCAATAGGTTCTTGAACAAACAAACGAGAACCGGCGCAACAAACATGTCCTTGATTAAAGAAAATTCCATTTATAATTCCTTCAACTGCCTGATCGATAGCGGCATCTTCGAAAATAATATTCGCTGACTTCCCTCCTAATTCCAACGTCACTTTTTTGTCTGTACCGGCAATCGCTTTTTGAATTAACTTACCCACATTAGTAGAGCCGGTAAAAGCGATTTTATTGACATCTGGGTGATTAACAATGGCCGCGCCAGTATCTCCGTAACCGGTAACAATATTTACGACTCCATCTGGCAGACCAGATTCTTTTATTATTTCAGCTAACAACAGCGCCGTCAAAGGAGTCGTTTCTGCTGGCTTCAGAACAACCGTATTTCCAGTTGCTAAGGCAGGAGCTATTTTCCATGCAGCCATCAATAATGGGAAATTCCAAGGAATAATCTGACCAACCACACCCAAAGATTCAACCGTACGATTTGGGAAAGCATATTCTAATTTATCGGCCCATCCAGCGTAATAGAAAAAATGGTTACATGCTAAGGGAACATCCACATCACGTGATTCACGAATTGTTTTTCCAGCATCTAACGTTTCAACAACCATTAATTCTCTCGAACGTTCCTGCATAATTCGAGCAATTCTAAAAATATATTTCGCTCTTTCTTTTGCAGGCATAACAGACCAAACTTCCGTGTATGCTTTTCTAGCAGCTTTCACCGCTTTATCAACATCTTCTTCATTGCCATGCGCTATTTCCGCCAATTTTTCTTCGTTAGATGGATTGATCGTATCGAAATATTTCCCTGAACTTGGTTTAACAAATTCACCATTAATAAATAAATCGTATTGCTTTTTTAATTTCAAGTGACTTGTACTTTCCAATGCTGGAGAATAATTCCATTCCAAAGAAGGACTTGTCGTTTTAATTTTTTTCTCTCTCATTTTTAATCTATTGAAAAATAGTCTGGAGATTGATACACTCCCGTTTTAGATTTTAGGACCTGCATCAAGACATCGTTTGCTAAACTACTCGCTCCAAATCTAAAATATTCATTGTTTAACCAATCGTTACCCAAAACTTCTTTCACCATTACTAAATTATGTAACGCCAATTTGGAAGTCGAGATTCCTCCTGCGGGCTTCATCCCAATCATTTTGCCCGTTTTTTGATAAAAATCTTTTATAGCAAGAAGCATTGTATACGTAACTTGCATCGTAGCTGCAGGTTGAATTTTTCCAGTAGAAGTCTTAATAAAATCTGCTCCAGCATACATAGCAATTTCACTCGCTTTACGAACATTATCTAAAGTTACCAACTCTCCTGTTTCTAAAATTACCTTCAACCTCACTTTTCCGCAAATATCTTTTATTGCCGCTATCTCATCGAAGACAAAATTATAGTCACCAGACAAGAATTTCCCACGAGAAATTACCATATCAATTTCATCAGCACCTTCACTTATAGCAAACTTTGTATCATAGATCTTTACATCTAAAGGCGATTGCCCACTTGGAAAAGCGGTTGAAACAGAAGCGACTTTTACTCCCGAATTTTTTACTTCATTTTTAGCAATTTTCACCATAGAAGGATACACGCAAACAGCAGCTACGGTAGGTAAATCATCGAATGAATCATGCAAATGCATGGCCTTATAACACATTTGTTTTACTTTTCCTGGAGTATCTTTTCCTTCCAAAGTTGTTAGGTCAATCATATTCAGAATCATGTTTAATCCCTGAATTTTTGACTCATTTTTTATACTTCTTGTTTGGAAGGTTGCCACTCGTTCCTCTACCCCTACTTTATCAATTTTAGGAATTGAAAGTAAATCAGGAAATTTCAATTTTGAATTTTTCATTTTAATAATCTACCGTGCTAAAAAGCTTAACCGATTAAGCAATATCAATACAATAAAGATACAATTAATTGCATAAAAAAGGCTCTTTCGAGCCTTAAAATGTTTTTTATAATTGTCCGTCGGAATGATAAACGCCTCCTTTAAAAACTTTGACTTTCAAAAGAATTCCATCTCGATCATATTCGTAGACTTTTCCCTCCCAAAGATTACTGCTTTTAAAAATACCATCTAACCAAATTTCATCGTTTGAATTGTATACTTTGTTATATCCATTCGGAAGAAAAGGAACTCCTTTCGTTCTTGGTATTGGCACTTTAGGCGCAACTTCTTTAGAAATACTTGGGTCTAAGACTTTAATCATTGGGTTAACAGGTGCTTTTAAAACACTGCTGGCAACATTTCCATCTTCAGCAAAAACAATTGACTCCTTAACATCTCCATTTTCATAATAGCGAGTAGCTTTACCAACTGCATTTCCATTCTGCGCAGTATACTCAAATTCTACTTGTCCATTGGCATAATAGTATTTCACGCCGCCTTGCTCTTTTCCAGCACTATTATACTTTGCTTCATATTCTACCTTTCCATTTTCATGGTAGCGAATCAATGAATCTCTGTATTGATTTTTTTCAAAAGTGCCTCCTTCCTTTATTTTTCCATTTTGATAATACTTCACATAAGATCCTTGCGGTCTATTATTAATGTATTCTCCCTTTAATCGAGGCGTAACTCCATCATTGTGATACTTTATCCAAATCCCTTCTTTTCTATCATCCTTGTATGATCCCTCTTCCACTTTTCCGCTTGATGGATATCCCTCCTCAGGTCTATCTCTTCCAAAATAAATCCATCTCCCTTGTTTTTTGCCTTCGGAATCTTTCTTATTCAATTTATCATCTTGAACAAATCCATAAACATTGAAAGTGGTCAACATTATACCTAAGAACAAAAAACTTAAAAACAACTTATACATCATAAGAATACTCTTTTATTGTAACGCATAATAATACAAAGAAAAATTGAAATTCAAACTAAGTAATTATTATTTTCAATTAATAAATTATTAAAGCAACCACTTCACTTATTATTTACGAATAAAAACTGAAAAAATCAGACCAATTTTGGGTCAACATTTTCTAACATTATTTGGACAATCTTTGATTCAGTATACTGCTCTTTCCAACCCCAATCTTCTCTTGCACATGAATCATCAATAGATTTTGGCCAGCTATCTGCAATCTCTTGTCGAAAATCTGGATTATAGGTAATTGAAAATTCGGGTAAATGCTTTCTAATGTCATTTGCGATTTGCTCTGGTGTAAAACTGCAACCCGACAAGTTGTATGCGGAACGAATTTTAATCTGTTCAATAGGCGCTTCCATCAATTCAATGGTTGCACGTATCGCATCTGCCATATACATCATGGGTAATTGCGTATCAGCAGCTAAAAAGCAATTGTATGAATTTGTTTTTTTTGCTTGGTAGAAAATATCAACTGCATAATCTGTTGTTCCTCCACCCGGTAAACTTGTATAGGAAACAAGACCTGGATAGCGAATACTTCTCACATCGACATTGAATTTATTGAAATAATATTCACACCATCTCTCGCCAGCTTGTTTTGAAATACCATAAACAGTGGTTGGTTCCATGATCGTATATTGAGGTGTACTTTCACGTGGAGTCGTTAATCCAAAAACAGCAATGGAGCTAGGCCAAAATATTTTTTTTATATATCCTTCTTTCGCTAAATCTAAGATTGTAAAAAGTCCTTCCATATTTAATTTCCAAGCAAAATCAGGATGCTTTTCTGCTGTAGCTGATAATAGTGCTGCTAATAAATAGACTTCTGTTACCGCCTCTTCGATGATGTATTTTCGTACATTTTCTCTGTCTAAAATATCCATCTGAACGTAAGGCCCGTCAGAAATTATTGCTGGACAATCCTCCTTAACATCAGCAGCAATAACGAAATCGATACCAAATAATTTACGCAAAGCTAAAACCAATTCAGAACCAATTTGTCCGCCGGCACCAATGACTAATATCTTTTTCATTCGATGTTATTACAATTTAAACACAAAGTTAAACTTTTGACGTAATTTGAATGATGTATTTCAAAAAAAAAGAAATTAATAAATCCTTCCTCTTCTAATTCTGTAAATTGCATCATTTTTTATATATTTGCTCTTGTAAATATCAAATTTATATGTGGATTCAATTAAATGTATTATTAAAACAACTCATTAAACGAAACCCTGAATAACTACACAACTACAAGATTATCAATTATTTACAGAATAAAAACTATTTATAAATATGCCTTTTTATCACAAATTAGGATCTATTCCTCATAAAAGACACACTGTTTTTGAAAAAGAAACAGGTGGTTTGTATTATGAACAATTATTTGGAACTGAAGGATTTCATGGTGTTGCGTCTTTATTGTACCATACTCAGCGCCCCACTCAAGTGAAATCTATTTCTGAACCGAAAGATATTACACCAATTGCTGCGGTAGGGAAAAATATTTCTTCACGCATGATGAGGGGTTTTGACGTAAAGCCAACCGATGACTTTCTAGAAAGTAGGGTAATTGTGATGTTTAATAACGATTTAAATATTGCAGTGGCGGCCCCTAAAAAATCATTAACGGAGTATTTCTACAAAAATGCTGATGCTGATGAAATGATTTTCATTCACAAAGGTTCTGGTAAATTGAGGACTTTAGTTGGAAATATCGATTTTTCATACGGTGATTATTTAATTATTCCACGAGGAATGATTTATCAAATTCAATTTGATTCGGAAGATAATCGTCATTTTATTGTTGAATCTTTCAGTCCGATTTTAACACCTCGAAATTATAGAAATAATTTTGGTCAACTTTTAGAACATTCTCCTTTCTGCGAAAGAGATTTACGCGCTCCTCATGAGTTAGAAACGCACGATGAAAATGGAGATTTTTTAATTAAAATAAAAAAAGAAAACGTTCTACACGATGTTGTCTATGCTTCGCATCCTTTTGACGTCGTAGGTTGGGATGGGTACAATTTTCCATATGCTTTTAGTATTCATGATTTTGAGCCAATTACGGGTAGAGTGCATCAACCACCGCCGGTTCATCAAACATTTGAAGCACATAATTTTGTAATTTGCTCCTTCTGTCCTCGTTTATACGACTATCATCCAAAGTCAATTCCTGCTCCTTATAACCATAGTAATATTGACTCAGATGAAGTTCTTTATTATGTAGATGGAGATTTTATGAGCAGAAATCATGTTGAGAAAGGCTACATGTCATTGCATCCTGGCGGAATACCTCATGGACCTCATCCTGGTGCAATGGAAAGAAGTATTGGGCAAAAGGTAACGGAGGAATTAGCCGTCATGGTCGATACTTTTAAACCTTTAAAGTTAACTCAAGCTGCTCTAGATATGCAGGATGAAGATTATGTTACTAGTTGGTTGTGATGTAGGTTGGGGGTTAGGTGTTGGGTGTTGGGTTTAATAGAAAAAACGTAACTTATATTCGGATTAAATCTGTTTAATTTAATTAAAGTATTAATTGTAAAGAAGGGTCATTATTCGACTCTCTTTAAAAAATAAAAATAAAATGGCAAAAGAAGCAAAAAGTGTAAACTACGGATTAGAAAAAATATTTGAGGGAGCACAAGATTTTCTTCCACTAATGGGGACAGATTATGTTGAATTTTATGTTGGAAATGCAAAACAAGCAGCTCATTTTTATAAAACAGCCTTTGGATTTCAATCCCATGCTTATTCAGGACTAGAAACGGGTGTAAGAGATCGCGTTTCGTATGTTCTAAAACAAGATAAAATAAGATTGGTGTTAACAACTGCTTTGGTTGAAGATTCTCCAATTGGAGAGCACGTAAAAAAACATGGTGATGGTGTAAAAGTAGTAGCATTATGGGTTGAAGATGCTCGTAAGTCCTATGAAGAAACGACTAAAAGAGGTGCTCGATCATACATGGAACCAACGGTTGAAACGGATGAATTTGGCGAAGTGGTTCGTGCTGGAATTTATACGTATGGTGAAACAGTTCACATGTTTGTGGAACGAAAAAACTATACAGGGGAATTTTTACCAGGATTTAGAAAGTGGGAATCAGACTACAATCCTGCTCCAATTGGTTTAAAATACATCGACCATATGGTTGGAAATGTAGGTTGGAATGAAATGAATATTTGGGTGAAATTTTACGAAGATGTTATGGGATTCGTGAATTTCTTGTCTTTTGATGATAAACAAATTACCACCGAATATTCCTCTTTGATGAGTAAAGTGATGAGTAACGGAAATGGTCGTATCAAATTCCCAATTAACGAACCTGCTAAAGGAAAAAAACGTTCTCAAATTGAAGAATATTTAGACTTTTATAATGGTCCTGGTGTACAACATGTTGCAATAGCTACGGATGACATCATCAAAACTGTTGGCGAAATGAAAGCAAGAGGAATTGAGTTTTTGTCTGCTCCACCACAAGATTATTACGATCAAATCCCAGTAAGATTAGGTGTTCATATGGAAATGATGAAAGAAGATATCAAAGAGTTGCAAAGATTAGCAATTATGATTGATGCGGATGAAGAAGGGTATTTATTACAAATTTTCACTAAACCTGTTGAAGATCGTCCAACCTTGTTTTTCGAAATTATCCAAAGAATGGGAGCAAGAGGTTTTGGCGCAGGAAACTTTAAAGCTTTGTTTGAATCTATTGAAAGAGAGCAAGAGAAAAGAGGGACACTTTAATAGACTTTAGATTTTTAGATGATAGACATTAGACTCTATTTTAGACTGAAAGATTAAAGACTTGATATATATTACAAAAGCTGGCAGTGATGTCAGCTTTTTTTGCTTTTCCTGAAAATTAATTTTCACTTAAAAAAACAGTATCGAATTCCAAAGCTATTAGCAACATTTGAACCTTTATTTCCAAATGAAACAACTCTCTTCTCGTTTCCAAATCTATATTTCTGCCTAAATTCCTTCTTTGATTTTCTTTGTCCAAGGATAGACTTGAAATTTTCGACTTATTTGAAGATAGAAACCGCTCCCTTTACTTCTGCTATAATAATTCATAGCTTTAGAACTTAAATCATCATGAATAGTTACTTTTGTTGAAACGACAGACATTTCTCTAAATCCATGACTATAAAAAACATTAACATCAAAGAAATATTTATTTTTAAAATGCATTTCAGAAGAAAGACCAAAATGAAGAAAATAATTTTGAAGTGTAAATACCGCCAAATCGCTTTCTACTTCTAAATAAGTATTATTATCAACTTGTGCATGATCGCTAAAATAATTAAAATGACCAAGCATATGCTCCTTTTTATATCCATACCCCAGCCCAAAAAGTAAATTTAAATTGGATTGATTTTTAAATTTTCTCAATCTAAGTGAATTTTGAATTATTATTTTAGGGAATGCTCGCCCAGAAATATCAGAAAGCTCACTTTGATAGAAATTTAAATCATTTTCATTTGTCTTGATCACATGCATGATATAACCAGATTGTGTTTCGTCTCCATTTAGCCCAATTTCAAAAATATACTTCCCTGATTTAGAAACAAGACCCGCTGAAACCCCTATATCTATGCCATTAAACAGAGGGTGTATGGCAATATTATCGTATTTGTAATACTTACATACATCCATGACGTAATCACTAAACCCTAAACCTTTACTGGAACTTACATCAGCCTTAAAATTTACTAAAGGTCTGATAAAAAATGACATTTGTGCATTTAACTGCGCAAATGTCATTATAAATATTACTAGATATATTCTTTTCATCAATTTTAAATTAATATGGGGAATTAGCACGAATTACACCCCAATTTGTGAAAACCGTTTCATAACCAGCTGTTGTTGGAATTTCACATCTAACTCTCGCTTTGATGTGCATTCCATTTAAAGGTTGAATACCATAATACTTACGAAATTCTTGTTGTACTGAATACGTTGAATTGTTCTGATACCAAGGATAACTAGTTGCGCCATGAGCAGTACCACACTTAACCTTGTCCCAAGCATTTTCAATATTCAAATAAATTCTAACATAATTGGAATTAGACTCTGCTTCTGCTTTTAAACAAAAATAAACACCTAATGAAAGATATCTAACTTTTCCAGCCCCGATAAATCCAGCATAGGAAAAACCTAGTGTATTTTGTACATCACTTCCGCATCCATCTTCACCACAAAATAGAGATTTCTCGCCTGCATCGCCACTTTCGGCTAATTCAATAACACAATCACCTGTAGAAAATTGACGAATATTTTTATTGGCCTTGTTTTCACATACTAAATCAGAATATTCACTTATATGCGAAGCAGGTAAAACAAAAACTTTTTCACTTACAGCATTAATTCTGTATAAATAATCCCCAATTTGAACTATTCCATCTTCATTAATTATTGATGAGAAATATTCATCATCTATTAAATCAATTGATTTTTCT
>CAMDAO010000059.1 GCA_945888595.1 Chryseobacterium gleum
ACCTGTTATTAAAACCCTTTTCCTTTCCTCCATTACTTATAAAGTTTGACTATTTTTTTCAATAACATGCACTTTCATCCTTATAAAATCAGCTACCGTTGAGCAAATTTTATTTAATTGTTCTTCCGTCATTTCAGTGTGAATGGGCAGAGAAATAACTTTTTCAGTAAGCCAATCTGTAATAGGTAAATTAGTATTTGAACTATCAAAAACGTCAAACATTTTTTGACGATGTGCGGGAATAGGGTAATAAATCATCGCTGGAATATCTTTTTCAGCTAAGAAAGCTTTCATTTCATTTCTATCAAGACCTTCCAATTTTAGCGTGTATTGATGAAAAACGTGTGTTGAGTTCTTTGCGCGCGCGGGGGTAATAATTTGCGGGAATTGACGAAAGAAATTATCATAGTGTTCAGCAACTTTTTGACGAGCGTTGTTGTAGTTATCTAATTCTTTCAGTTTTATTCGTAAAACAGCTGCTTGAATAGTATCTAATCTTGAATTACAACCAACAACATCGTGATGATATTGTTTACTTTGTCCATGATTCGATATCATTTTTAATTTAACCGCTAATTCATCATCATTTGTAAAAATCGCACCTCCATCACCAAAGCATCCTAAATTTTTAGACGGAAAAAAAGAAGTACAACCAATTTGTCCAATTGTTCCAGTTTTTACAGTTTTCCCATCTGCCAGCTGATAATCACATCCAATTGCTTGCGCATTATCTTCAATTACAAAGAGATTATGACGTTTGGCAATTTCCATTATTTCATTCATTGGCGCAGCTTGTCCATACAGATGAACCGGCACAATCGCTTTGGTTTTTGATGAAATCGCAGCTTCTATTTTTGTTGCATCAATGCAAAAAGTATCAGGATTTACTTCTATAAAAACAGGTTTTAAACCTAATAAAGCCATGACTTCAGTCGTCGCTATATATGTAAAAGATGGTGTTATTACCTCATCGCCAGCTTTTAAACCTAAAGCCATCAGTGCTATTTGTAAAGCATCGGTACCATTTGCACATGGAATGACATGTTTCACATCCAGGTATTGTTCCAATTCAGTTTTAAAACCAGTAACTTCAGGACCATTAATGAATTGAGCATTTTCAATAACATTCAAAATTGCGGAATCAATAGTAGGCTTCATCTTTTCATATTGTGAAACAAGATCAACCATTTGTATTTTTTTCATCATTTTTTACTGTTGTTAAAAATTTCAAAAATATTCTATAAGGACGGCAAAGGTACAGAATTCAAACTATATAAGTAAATAATTTATAACTAGATTCAAAAATATTTATTGCTCTGCATAAAAGTAATGATTAATTATTTGTCAGTTTTTTTTTCCGGAACGGGATCGTGCCCATGCTTACCCCATGGATGACAAGAAGTGATTCTTCTTACGCCAAGGTAAAACCCTTTAAAAGGCCCCCAAATAGTTATAGCTTCGATCATATAATTTGAGCAAGTCGGAGTAAATCGGCAATTTGCTGGAAAAATAGGGCTAATTAATAATTGGTATATTTTTACTAGGATTATTATAGGGAACCCAATTATTTTTTTAATAATGCTCATATACAAATGTACGTAATAATTTATTTCAATATTGCTCTTCATTTTTTGTTTTCTATGACAAGATGTTCGTGACTTTGCTAAAAAGTGATTTTATTATAGTTAATCAACTATTGACTGTTAACAAAAAAGCGCAAGAAACTTGGGTTTTCAACAATTTTTCCTTAAATTTGAATAAATAATTTTTCTATGCGAATTCTCCTTTATTTCCTAGTAGTATCAAGTTGTGCTTTTTCTCAAGTTGCCAAATCATGGGATCATGAAAAAATTGAGGTACAAGATAATTTGGGTAGTAAAATAATGATTGGACCAGATGCAATTTTCAAAGATCAATGGCAGGTTTTACCGCAGGCAATGTTTTGGAAACAAATCATGAAACTGTCGCCAGATTCATGCTTAATTAATGTTGCGTCAACCAGAGTTGTGTTATTGAAATTGGATTATAAAAAATGGAGTCGACAAACTGAAGCTCAAAAAGGGTTGTTTAAAGACAGTTTGCGAAAACAAAATAATCTTCCAAAAGGAGAGCAATTGTTTGTTACAAGTGGAAAAAGCGATTTCTATCTTTTTAATGACGTATACTCAAGTCTTTCTCGAGGAGTTTCCGCTTTCGAATTGCATGGTGTTGACCCTTGGTATGCACAAGCAATTTTATTAATTGAGAGTCCTGGTCAATTGAAGAAATCATGTGCCGGTGCATATGGACCCTTTCAGTTAATGCCAGGCGTTGCCAGAGCACAAGGATTAATTGTAACCAAAACAGTTGATGAACGAAAAGATTTTGATCTTTCTGCTAAAGGTTCTGCCAGGTTGATAAGCCGAATTTGCATTCCTGAAGCGAAAAAAATATTAAATGCACATCATCTTTCTTATGATGAGTCTGATTTGTGGTTCAGATTATTTGTGTTGCACGTGTATCATGCTGGTGCCATGAATGTTCGAGCAGTAGTGGATAAGATTGATCCTACGATTGGAAACAAGGAATTGATAATCAAAATGTGGCAAACGTCCGCAGCATCATTTGGTAATAGTTCTCAAAATTATACACAATTGGTTTTAGCCTCTCAGTTAATATTAAATGACATGGTTGCTGAAAATAGCAGGAAATATATTGCTACTGCTTTTGTAGAGAAGAAGTAGTGTTGTTGTTTAAATCACCCATTTTTTTAAAAATAGTTTCTGATAATAGAATTTTATAGGTTTCTTTTTTGTAAATTTATATAAAAACAAACCTAAATTTTTTAATGAAAGAAGAATATCTTCACCTAATCTGGAAGCAAAAGCGATTACCTTTTCATCAAATGAAATTGACAAATGGTCAAGAATTTATATTGAAGAGCTCTGGAAGTCATAATTTAGAAAGTGGGCCCGATTTTTTTGATGGTGAAGTCATAATTGATTCCATTCATTGGCATGGAAATATTGAAATTCACGTAAAATCATCAGATTGGAATTTACACAAACATCAACATGACAAAGCATATGATAACGTTGTATTACATGTTGTTTTTGAACATGATGTAGAAATAGTTGTTAATAACAGAGTTTTGCCAACACTGGAATTAAGAGGTGTTATCCAAAAAGAGCACTTTGATAGTTATTTAAAAAGAACGCCACAAGAATTCACTTTTTTGTGCGCGCAAAGTCACAGCGAATTGGACGCAATCTATTTGGAGTCTATGAAGGAAAAAGCTATTTATGCGCGATTAAATAGAAAAATAAAATTTCTTGATTTCAACCTAGATAGTGGAATTGATTACGGCCAAATTTTATATTCTCTTCTTGCACAGGCTTTTGGCATGAAAGTGAATTCGATTCCTTTTCAAGAATTATCGAATCGAATTCCATTGAAAATTTTGAAACGTGAAAATGAAGAAAATTTTTTCACCTTGATTTGCGGCACAAGCGGACTTTTAGAAAAAACAGTCACAGATGAGAAGCACATGCATAACTGGCATTTTCTCAGAAACAAATACGATCTAAATTCGATGGGTATTCATGTTTGGAAAAAAAAAGGATTGAGGCCAAAAGGATTTCCTGAAGTAAGATTACTTCAATTTTCAGAAGCGGTAAAAAAATGTGATTTTAATACCATTTTCACTTATTTAGAAGTTGCTGAGATGATTGATTATTTTCAGAATATTTTGACGATTTCAGGTAAAATTAGGTCTGTTCATTTGGACAGTGGAAAAGTAGAGATTTCAAATACCACCAAAGAGGCAATAATTTTAAATTCTTTTGTTCCTTTTTTGTGGTGGTTTGGAACCTTCAAAAATGATGAAGAAATGAAAGAAAAAGCGCTTAATATTTTACTTCAATTACAGCCCGAAATGAATACAATCACAACAAAATGGATAAAAATGGGGGTAAAGATTAAAAAAGCATATGATAGTCAAGCTTTATTAGAAATTTATAACCATTTTTGTTCTAGAAAAAAATGTTTATCTTGCGTCGTAGGAGATAAAATAATGAATGGATGAGAATAATTCAAAAAGTATTATTTTTCTTTGAAATGCGATCTTTTGGCGTATGTAAGTGGTGGGCTAGAAAGTTAGGGATAAGTTCTTCGAAAGTTAGGATAGGTTTTATTTACGCCTCTTTTATCGCTCTAGGCTCTCCCTTATTTATATACCTAGGAATGGCTTGGATATTGGAGCATAAGCATTATTTTAAATTTCAAAGAAAAAGAAGGAAGTCAATCTGGGAATTATGAAGAGATATGTTTAAATCGCGCTTATTTAGAAAGATTTACTTTTTTGTCGGATTACTAGTAGTGGTGATCACTATTGGAACTTTTGGGTTTATTTTAATTGAAGGTTGGGGATTTGTTGATTCCTTGTATATGACTGTAATTACAATTTCAACCGTTGGGTTTGGAGAAGTGCATACTTTGTCACTTTATGGTAAATTATTTACTTCTTTCTTAATAATTTCAAGTTTTAGTACATTTGCCTTTGCTATAAATTCCATTACTAAATTTCTTGCAGGGGGAGAATACCGTGATTATATTAATGAAAAAAAAAGAAAAATGGAATTCGAAAAATTACATAACCATGTTATTATTTGTGGATTTGGACGTGTCGGCACTCAAGTAGCAGAAGATTTGAAGTTGCATGGTACGGAATTCATAGTTATTGAAACCAATGAAGAAAGTTGTAGTATGCATGAAAGTAAGGAGGGATATCTTTTTTTAAAGGGAGATTCAACATTGGATGAAAATTTAATTAAAGCAGGGATCTTGAAAGCGAAAGCACTAATTTGTTGTTTGCCCAAGGATGCTGATAATTTATATATTGTGCTTTCAGCGCGAGAACTCAAAAAGGATTTATTTATTGTTTCACGAGCCTCTAATCAATCTACTGTTGGTAAATTAAAAATAGCTGGAGCTCAGAATGTAATTATGCCTGACGTAATTGGAGGGTCGCACATGGCTTCGTTGATTTCAAATCCAGATGTCATGGAATTCCTGGACATAATTAGAGTGCAGGGATATAACGGAGCGAATATTGAATCTATTTCATTTAATGAATTACCAGATCAATTTAAAAATAAGACAATCGGACAATTGGAAGCAAAAAGACTGACAGGAGTTACCATTATTGGGTTCAAGACTCCCGATGGCGAATACTTAATCAATCCAGATTTTGAAATTGAAGTAGTTCCGCAATCAAAATTATTTGTGCTAGGTAATCCAGCTCAAATTCAAAAATTAAATCACTTATTTGGAATTTCACATTAAATTATGAGAATATTAATTACTGGTTCAAATGGATTGTTAGGACAAAAAATAGTAAAGCTTTGTCTGGAAAGGGGGATCAATTTTATCGCAACTTCAAAAGGAGAAAATCGAAATCCTGACTGCCCAACAATGAACTATTTGAGTTTAGATATTTCAAACCCCTTGGAGATTAATAAAGTTTTTCAATTTTATTATCCAACAGATGTGATACATACGGCAGCGATAACAAATGTGGATTATTGCGAAGATAATAGTGATGAATGTCAGCTAGTAAATGTGGATGCGACTCATTTTTTATTGAATGCAGCTATCCAATTTAAGTCGCATTTTCAATTATTGTCAACCGATTTTGTATTTGACGGTGAAAAGGGTGATTATTCTGAACATGATGAGGTAAATCCTCTGAGTGTATATGCAAAGTCGAAGGTAGACGGAGAAAATTTTTTAAAGAATTCATCCTATGAGGATTGGTCCATTGTGCGAACCATAATTGTGTATGGAGAAGGTCATAACCTTTCTAGATCTAACATTGTTTTATGGGCTTTGGACGCTTTGAAAACAGGGAAGGAATTAACAATTGTTGACGATCAATTCAGGGCTCCTACTTGGGCGGATGATTTAGCATGGGCATGTTTAGAAATTATTTTACGAGATAAAAAAGGAATATTTCATATTTCAGGCCCAGAGACAATGTCTATTATTAATTTAGTATATCGTGTTGCAGACTATTTTGATTTACCGAAAAGTCAAGTTACACCAATTCATTCTGACACTTTGAATCAAGCTGCAAAAAGACCACCAAAAACGGGTTTTAATTTGGAGTATTCGCGAAAGGAATTAAAATATAGCCCATTAACTTTAGAAAAAACATTGGCGCTACTAAAAAATAAGTGATCATATTCGCTAAAAATTTTATCTTTACCCACATTAATTTTAAAATCTAAATACAATGGCAGGAAGTCCATGGCGCAAAAAGCCAATAAGTTTGTTTGAGGCAGAAATGAAAAAAAGCCAGTTGAACCGAGTATTAGGGCGATGGGGTTTGACTTCATTAGGAATAGGAGCGATAATTGGAGGAGGTATTTTTACTCTTACAGGTGTGGCTGCGCACAACAATGCCGGTCCAGCTTTAGCATTAGCGTTTGTAATTGCAGGAATCGGATGCATGTTTGCGGCTCTTTGTTATGCGGAATTTTCCTCTGTACTGCCTGTTGAAGGATCAGCTTATGCTTATTCATATGGGACAATGGGAGAAATTTTTGCTTGGATTATAGGTTGGAATTTGATTTTAGAATACATGATGGGAGCTACTACGGTAGCCGTTGCATGGAGCGGTTATTTTGAGAAGTTACTTCATCAATGCAGTATAGATCCCCCCATGTGGCTGATGAATGACCCAATTACCGCAGCTGCCAAGTATTCTGCAATAGGAGAAGTTACTCCTACTATATGTTTTAATTTACCAGCGTTTTTAATTACTTGGGTGGTCACTTCAATTTTGGTTAGAGGGATTAAAGAAGCTGCAAAAACAAATAATATTATTGTGATATTGAAAATAGCAGTAGTATTATTCGTAATATTTGTAGGTTTCTTTTTTATTGATACAAATAATTACCATCCATTTGTGCCTAAGCAAGTTTTTGATGCAGATGGGACTTCTCATTTTGGTTGGAGCGGAGTAATGACAGCTGCTTCTATTGTCTTTTTTGCTTATATCGGTTTTGATGCTGTATCTACCCAAGCTGGCGAGGCAATTAATCCTAAAAAAGATGTTCCTTTTGCAATAATGGCATCTCTTATAATATGTACGGTTTTATATATCCTGGTTTCTTTGGTTTTAACTGGAATGGTACCTTATAATCAGTTAGATATTAAAGCTCCAGTCGCTTCCGCTTTTGAAGGGGTTAATATGCCATGGGCAACCATCTTGATAACCATTGCAGCTGTTGCTGGTTTGATTTCTGTAATGTTAGTAATGATGCTAGGACAAACTAGAATTTTCTTAGGAATGTCAAAAGATGGACTTTTACCGGCCATGTTTGGAAAAATTCACTCCAAATTTAAAACTCCTTTTCAGAGTACAATTTTGGTTGGATTGATTATTTCAATTGTTGCTTCATTAACACCAATAGATAAGGTTTCTGAGATGTGTTCAATGGGAACATTATTAGCTTTTGCTATGATTGCACTTGCAGTATTGATTTTAAGATACAAACAGCCTGATTTAGAAAGACCTTTTAGAGTTCCTTATTTACCGGTTATTTCTGTTTTAGGTGTTTCATTTAATGTGTTTTTGATGTGTTTTGTTCGCAAGGAAACTTGGATTGCTTTCTTGATTTGGTCAGGAATAGGGATTGTCGTTTACTTTGCCTATTCCAAAAGAAATAGTAACTTGAATGCCTATGAGAAAGAGCAGGAAGAACTGACAAAAAAGGATTTAGAAAATAACTGATTTCTCTTTGTATTTGTTGCATAAAATAGTCACATATATCCATATGACTATTATAAGTAATAAATAGCGTAACTAAAAAGCGATAAAATGTCTGAAAATAAAGAATTAAAGCGAACGCTAGGTTTGTTTGATGCTACAAGTATTGTTGCAGGATCAATGATAGGTTCGGGTATTTTTCTCGTAACATCAATAATGATGAGAGATATTGGTTCAGCTGGATGGATGATCGTACTTTGGTTATTAACTGGTTTGATTACCGTTTTTGCAGCTTTGAGTTATGGTGAATTAGCTGGGATGATGCCGAACGCTGGAGGACAATATGTCTATATTCAAAGGGCTTATGGAAGGATGATTTCTTTTCTATACGGATGGACCGTTTTTACTGTTATTCAAACGGGAGTTATTGCTGCAGTGGCAGTTGCATTTTCTAACTATACTGCTATCATTGTTCCGCTATTATTTCCTACGTTGGGATTGGATTTAAATTCAGATTTACTTATAATCGGTAATGCGCATATGACCTACGCGCAGCTGGTTGCAATTCTTTCAATAGTTTTACTTACGTATATTAATTCAAGAGGGGTGCGAAATGGTAAAATAATACAGTTGATTTTTACATCAGCCAAATTATTTGCCTTGTTTACATTGATAATCTTAGGAATAGCAATCGGTTTAAGCACAAATACCCTTGCTGATAACTTCACAAATATGTGGGAAGCAAGTACAACTGAAATATTGAAAGATGGTTCTATTTCTGTGGTTCCTATTGCCGGTTTTGCTTTGTTGGGAGCAATGGGGGCTACAATAATTAACTCATTATTTTCTTCTGATGCATGGAATAATGTAACTTTCATCGCTGGAGAAATCAAAGATCCTAAGAAAAATATTCCAAGAAGTTTGTTTTTAGGAACTTTAATAGTGACATTGATATATATATTAGCAAATATTGCATATTTGGCACTTTTACCGATTCATGGAACTCCTCGTGCTGCATCTGCGGTTGGGCAGGGAATCATGTTCGCTAGTGAGTATAGGGTTGGAGCATCGGCTGCCTCTGTAATTTTTGGTAATATAGGTGTTTACATCATGGCTGTTTTGATTATGGTTTCTACCTTTGGATGTAATAATGGTTTAATTTTAGCAGGTTCGAGATTGTTTTACGCAATGTCAAAAGATGGATTGTTTTTTAAAAATGCTCAGAAATTGAATAATAAAGAAGTGCCTGGGGTTGCTTTATGGATTCAATGTGTTTGGGCTTGTATGCTTTGTTTATCAGGTCAATATGGAGACTTACTCGAGTATGCGACCTTCGCATCGTTACTATTTTATATTTTAACCATCGGAGGGATTTTTATTCTTCGAAAAAACGAACCCAATATCGAAAGACCTTATAAAGCTTTTGGATACCCTGTGATTCCAGCTTTATATATCCTTATTACAACAGCGATCTGCATTGATTTATTAATTTATAAACCAACAAGTGCAGGTTTTGGATTAGGAATTGTTTTACTTGGAATTCCTATTTATTACTTAACCAACAAAAAGACCAATATTTCGAATGAAATTATTGAGTAGGAAAAATATATTCAGGCATTTCAATGAAAAATAACGTAGATTTTAATTTATCTAAAAGAAATAAAAGAGGAATTGTCCTACTGAGTATTTTCACTTTTTGTTTTATTTACTACCCAAGATTATATTTTTATTGTCAACCGAAAATAGTAACTTCAATTAATTCTTTTCCTAGCAAAAAGTGGGAAAAGGAGCATAAATCATATTCTAAATTTGACTATTCGAAAAGGGATTATTCAAAGAAAGACAGGTACAGTCGCCCAAAGCAAAAATTTGATCCAAATAAATACACACTCAAGGATTGGATGAATTTAGGTTTATCAGAAAAACAAGCGGCTGTAGTTTTGAAATTCACAAAGAGGGGGATTTATTCTAATGAAGACCTTAAGAGAGTCTTTGTTATTTCCGATGAATTGTTTTTATTAATTAAGGATTCCACTTTTTATATAGCCAAAGAAAATCGATATTTAACCGCTGAAAAGGAGAATTTTTTAACGGATAAGAAGAGTGTTTTAACAGAAATTAATAAAGCGACGGAAGAGGAATTGATTAATTTAAAAGGAGTTGGAGCTTTTTTCGCAAAACAAATCGTCAAGAAAAGAAATGAATTAGGCGGATTCATCTCAAAGAAGCAACTACTTGAAGTTTGGAAGATGGATGAAGAGAAATACGAAATAATTCAAAGTCAAATTACAGTAAATCCCACTTTGATTAAAAGAGTAGAGTTAAATTCAATTACGATCGATCAGCTTAAAAATCATCCGTATATCAGGTGGAATATTGCTAATTCAATCATTAAAATGCGAGAGCAAAGAAAAGGATTTAGTAGCATTAACGACATAAAAGAGTCCGTTTTAATAAATGAAGAATTATTCGAAAAATTGAAGCCCTATTTAACATTGTAGAGAAAGATCAAAAATAAATATAAACGCGCATGATTATAGAAGAGAGAATAAAAAACGCCATTCGAGATGTTCATAATTTTCCAAAAGAGGGTATTGTTTTTAAGGATATTACACCCATTATGTTGGACCCCGTTTTATCAAAGGACATGGTCGATAGTTTAGTTGAAAAGTACAAGAATGAAGAAATTGATGCCGTTGCAGGTATTGAGAGTCGTGGGTTTTTATTCGGTTATCCTTTAGCAATTCAATTAGGTGTCCCGTTTATTTTAATTCGAAAGATTGGGAAATTACCTTATAATAAAATAAGTCATTCGTATGATTTAGAATATGGAAGCGCAACGATTGAGATGCATGTTGACGCAGTTTCAAAGGGGCAAAAAGTATTAATTCATGATGATTTATTAGCTACTGGAGGTTCAGCAGAAGCTGCAGCAAAATTACTTCAAAAGTGCGGAGCTGAAATTGCAGGATTTAATTTTTTAGTTTCTCTAGATTTTTTAGAAGGAAAAAATAAATTAACAAATTTTTCAGACAAAATTATTAGTTTTGTAAACTATTAAAAAATACAAATACCCCAAAACTGGAAAAATGAATTTTGATCAAAGCGAAAACCAAATAATGATCACGCAAATGATTCGTGATTTTGCTGAAAAAGAAATACGTCCCTATATTATGGAATGGGATGAATCTCAACAATTCCCTGTTCATGTGTTTAAAAAGTTAGGTGAATTAGGTTTAATGGGTGTTTTTATACCAGAAGAATATGGTGGATCAGGCTTCGGTTATTTAGAATATGTTACGGTTGTCACTGAAATTGCTAAAGTTTGTGGTTCAATAGGATTATCCGTTGCTGCGCATAATTCACTTTGCACAGGACATATTTATTATCATGGGAATGATGCGCAGAAGAAAAAATATTTACCAAAATTAGCATCTGCTGAGTGGATTGGTGCTTGGGGATTGACAGAGACAGGTACAGGTTCTGATGCTGGAGGAATGAATACTACAGCTGTAAAAGATGGTGATCATTGGGTAATTAATGGGTCAAAAAACTTTATTACACACGGAATCTCGGGTGATATTGCCGTTGTGATTGTGCGGACTGGTGAAAAAGGAGATTCACATGGAATGTCAGCTTTCATCATTGAAAAAGGTACCCCTGGATTTTCTGCAGGAAAGAAAGAAAATAAAATGGGAATGCGTGCATCAGAAACAGCTGAATTAATTTTTGATAATTGTCGAGTTCCAGCAGAAAATTTGATAGGAAAAGAGGGTGAAGGATTTGTGCAGTCGATGCAAATATTAGATGGCGGACGTATTTCAATTGGTTCTTTAGCACTTGGGATAGCAAAAGGTGCATACGAAGCTGCTTTAAAATATTCAAAGGAAAGAGTTCAATTTGGAAAGCCTATTGCTCAATTTCAAGCGATTGGATTTAAGTTAGCAGATATGGCAACAAAAATTGAAGCGGCAGAACTATTATTAAATCAAGCAGCATTCTTGAAAAATTCTGGTAAAAATTTAACAAGAGAATCAGCAATGGCTAAGCTTTACGCCTCTGAAGTTGCTTGTGAAATTGCCAATGAGGCTGTTCAGATATTTGGAGGATATGGCTACACAAAAGATTTTCCTGTTGAGAAATTTTACAGGGATGCTAAATTGTGCACAATAGGAGAAGGTACGTCAGAAATTCAAAAATTAGTTATTTCAAGAGAAATTTTAAAATAACTATTATAAATAAAAAAAAATACATATCTTTGTCGTCCAAAGTTGAAAATACAAAATTTAATAAATAGAACAATATGTTAATTATTCCGGTAAAAGAAGGGGAAAACATCGAGAGAGCTCTTAAGAAATTCAAGAAAAAATTTGATAAAACTAAAGCAATGAAAGAATTGAGAAGACGTAAAGAATTCACAAAACCTTCTGTTGTTAAGCGTCAAGATAATATCCGTGCAGTGTATCGTGAAAAAATAATGTCTGTTGGACAATAATTTTTAGAAACTTATTTTTAAAAAGATCGTAAAGGAGCCAATGGCTCCTTTTTTTGTAAATAAATTTTTATCGTATCTTCAAACAGAGAAGAGGTATTCTGTCCATACAAATTTGGCCTATCAAATGGATATTGAGCAATTCCTTGATTTTACGGTCATAGTAAACGAAAACGAATTAGCAGAAGTAACGCCGCTGGTTATAAGAGGATGGATAGTAGACTTGATTGATAAGGAGTATACTAAACGAACGGTAAATCGAAAATTATCTTCTTTACGTTCATTTTTTAAGTGGTTAAAGCGGGAGGCAGTTATTCAACATAATCCTATGCAAAAAGTGCAAGGCCCTAAAACGGAAAAGCGTCTACCTAGTTTTGCTCGTTCTTCAGATTTGACAATTGAAAAAATGGAACAAGTTTTCACTTCTAGTTTTGAAGGAGTTCGTAATAGGCTTATCGTAGAAGTTTTTTATCAGACAGGGATGCGGTTAAGTGAGTTGATAAATCTAAAAAATTCCGATATAGAAAAGGACAGAATTAAAGTAGTTGGAAAAAGGAATAAAGAAAGAATCATTCCAATATCTAGCTTATTATTTGAAAAGATTCAAGAATACAGAAAACAGTTAAGCTTAAATGATTTAGAAGGTGTTTTTCTTTTTCTCTTAAGTAATGGTAATAAAGTGTACGCAAAATTTGTTTATAGAATAATTAATACCTACCTTGGTCAGGTAACAAATTTAGATAAGTGCAGTCCGCATGTATTGCGTCATACTTTTGCTACTCATATGTTGAACAATGGAGCTGGCTTGGAGACATTGAAAGATTTATTGGGGCATGCAAATTTATCAGCAACTCAAGTGTATACTCATAACTCGTTTAAACAGTTAACCAATATTTATTCACAAGCCCATCCTCGTGGGCACAAAAACAAATAGTCATGGATATTCAAGTGCACTCAGTACATTTTACAGCTGATAAGAAATTAGTTGATTTCGTTAATGAAAAAGTGGGTAAATTGGAATTATTTTTCGATAATATTATTGCGAGTGAAGTATATTTAAGACTAGATAAAAGTCAAGATGGAGAAAATAAAATTGCTGAGGTAAAGATATTAATTCCTGGAAAGGAGTTGTTCGCTAAAAAGCAGTGCAAAAGTTTTGAAGAAGCTGCTGATTTAGCTGTTGAAGCATTAAGAAAACAAGTGCATAAGCATAAGGAAAAGAGCACATATTAATAATCATAATTGTCATGAACAAGGTTCCTACTATATTAGGAACCTTTTTTTTTGAAAAAAAATAAAAAAAATGTTGTAGGAAAGAATTTAATGCCTACATTTGCAAACCCAAAAGGGAAACACGTTAAGCGTTCTTTTTATTACTGAAAATATCAATATGTGCCGATGTAGCTCAGCTGGCTAGAGCAGCTGATTTGTAATCAGCAGGT
>CAMDAO010000060.1 GCA_945888595.1 Chryseobacterium gleum
AATATTGAAATTCAATAACAATTCTAGAATCCTTGGTGATTTGATTTCTCGAAGTAAACGTAACTTCCGATGAATTATAGTTAATTACATAATCATATTCTTGACCTCGAGCTAACAGTC
The DNA here is from genome assembly GCA_945888595.1 of Chryseobacterium gleum. Lineage (GTDB taxonomy): Bacteria > Bacteroidota > Bacteroidia > Flavobacteriales_D > Crocinitomicaceae > CAIUKX01. The sequence continues at coordinate 121 of CAMDAO010000060.1, forward strand.
GACCGTCAATATATACATTCTCTGTACCAGCTAACACGATGATAAATGGCTCGTTTTCATTCCCTACCAAGCGATATGGACCTTGATTCCCTTCTTTTCCGGGTATGATTTGTCGAGCAAATTTACCTTTAGATAAAGCACCACTAACTTGAGTTTTCCACACATGCGAAGAATCTTTACCCCATGATTGTTCCATCGTTAATCCTTGCGCTCTTTTTCTGTAGGTCATGAAATAACCCTCCGGTTTTTTTAACCAAAAATCCCCTGCAATTAATTTGAATTTGTCATTGTATATTTGAATAAAAATCTGATCAAATTCTTGCAGTTTATTGGTATTCCCATCTGCTTGAATCGGTAAATTGTTATCAGAAACAGAGGCGAGCAATTTTAAGTTTGGCGCTAGATCTCCCGATAATTCAAGATTTAAGGACGAATTAACGGCTAAATTTTGATTATTCCCAAAAGCAATCCCACGAGAAATACTTCCTGCTTTTGTTAATCCAGGCCCGCCAAAAATATCTGTTTGATTATCAGCATCCGTGATCATAAATTTGTCGATATTTCCTTTTTGCTGATTGTAAATTAAACTGGAGTCCCGATCGCCATACACTTTAGTTAATGAAAAAGAGAGAACCCGATAGGAAATATATAATGAATCGGAGCAAGTTGAAAAGAGGATTAAATTTCCATGCGCATAATCTAATTCATAATCACTGCGAGTTAAGAGATTAGATCCACAAAACACTTTAAAAGAATTCGGATATATAGTTAAACTATCTAGTTTGATGGTATCATTTGTTGCAAAAATTGTACGGGCACGAAAACTTGTTTCCTGTGAAAGCGCAGCAAATGAACAAAAAAGAAACAATATACTAAGATAGCTACGCAACAAATTCATCGTTTGTACAAATATACAACGTATAAATATAGGAAATAGCTGAAATTATTAAGCTTTTGCTCGATAAATATTAATCCAATTCAATTTACAAATTCAACGAATTCAATGATGAATTAGAAATCAAAACCAGCCTAAGGCTTTTAGTAAATCGTTTCCATTGGCATATAACATCAGAGCAATTAAAATAAAGAAACCAACGTATTGCGCATATTCTAATACTTTTTGCGGTGCTTCTTTACCTGTAATTATTTCATATAATAAGAAAACTACATGTCCTCCATCTAGCGCTGGAATAGGTAAAATATTCATAAATGCTAAAGCCATGGAAATAAAAGCAGTGTTTAACCAAAATATTTGCCAATCCCAAACACTTGGAAACATTTTACCAATAGAAGCAAAACCACCGACAGCGCCAGCACCTTTTTTAGTAAAAACGAACTTAAATTGAGCAATATAATCCGATAGCGTATTCTTTCCTTTTACAATCCCTTCTGAGATACTTTGTAAAAATGAATACTTGATATGTTTATAATTCTTCTCATCAATCATAATTCCAGGAGTAGCTGAAAACCCAAATTTCCCCTCAAATTTCCCCGTTTTGTTGATAAATATCTTTTTATCTAACGTGTCTTTTTCTCTTTTAATCTGAAAATTAATGGTCTTTCCTTTAGAAATAAATGCTTTCCTTTGAAATTCGTCATAATACGTAATATCTTTTCCATTGATAGAGATTATTTCATCCTTTTTTTTCAATTCTGCCTTAAAGGCAGGCGACCCTTTTTCTACATCTCCAACCGTTACACCTACTATTCGGGGTAAAAAAGGCGCAAAAGAACCATTTTTAAATAATTCCATGTCAATGTCTTCAGGCAGCTGAATTGTTTTCTTAGAACCATCCTTTTTTAGAATTTCAAACTTAACCCCGTTTCGTAACATGATAATTACATTCGCTTCCGATACGTCTTTCAGTTCTTCATCATTTATTTTCAGAATATTATCCCCTGAAACCATTCCATATTTCTCTAGAGCTGGCGAAATGGCAATCCCTGACTTCAAATCTCTCGGATGTAATTGGTCATCACCATAGGAAAAAACAACACATCCATAGATAACAAATGCAGCTATAACATTGACAGTAACTCCTCCTAACATGATAATTAACCTTTGCCAAGCAGGTTTAGATCTAAATTCCCATGGTTGAGGTGGAAGTGCCATTTGATCTTTGTCCATCGACTCATCAATCATTCCGGAAATTTTTACAAAACCTCCTAATGGTAACCATCCAATCCCCCATTCAGTGTCTCCAATTTTCTTTTTGAACAAAGAAAACCATGGATTAAAGAAAAGGTAAAATTTTTCAACCCTTGTTTTAAATAAACGAGCAGGTATGAAATGTCCGAATTCGTGAAGTAAGACTAAAATCGATAATGATAAAAATAATTGTGCTGCTTTGATTAAAAATTCCATGTATATATTGTCTGTATGCTATATTAAATATGTTATTTTTGAATTACATTCTCAACGTAAATTCCCTCTGTACTAAAGTATTCTAACATTGCCTCTTTTAATAAATATTGTTGTTCTTGATCTGACAAAGGAGGTAACTGTTTCTCTAATTTAAAATGTGGCCAATTTTCATCATCTCTTCCCTCGAAAGAATAGTAACCATAAGGCTCAAGGAGAGTGCAAATGGCAATATGCAAGAGATCTACCTTTTCATTTTTACTGAAATTTTTATGCCCAATTCCTAATTTATCGACACCGATTAAAAATAGAATTGCTTGCACATCCATTCCACCGTCAAATTGCTCTTCAAGCTTTGCTTTTAATTTTTGAAATCTTACTTCTATTTCATAGTCCATGACACAAAGTTAACAAACATGCTTGATAGATTTGCATGGTTCAATACAATATCTAAATTAATTATAATTTTTTAAGACAAATGATTAAAAAAAATGTGAGATGTCCGATTTTATTCTGTTGTGCGATGATGATTAAAAAAGTAAACAATGAGACGTTCAGAAAAACTTTTTTATATAATTCATACCAATTAAATAATCCTTAATTTTCCTCTATGAATTATATCGATTTTCTAATACTTGTTCCACTTCTTTATGCTGGTTGGAAAGGATTTAAACATGGTTTAATCATTGAAGTTTTTACCTTGTTGGCTTTAGTTGTTGGCCTTTATGCTGGAATTCATTTTTCTGATTATATCGCTGGTGTTCTCAAAAACTCCCTTTCTTGGCATTCTAAATATGTACCAGTTGTTGCTTTTACCATTACTTTTTTGGGTGTTGGTGCAATGGTGTATTTTGCAGGAAAGGCAATAGAAAAGGTGGTAAAAATTACGGGACTAACGCCAATAAATAAAGGTCTAGGAATCTTTTTCTCTATTTTAAAAATGCTTTATTTTATCAGTGTGATTTTAGTCTTAATAGAATCGTATGATGAAAAAAGTGATTTTTTTCCAGAAGAGACAAAATCAGAATCCCTACTTTACAATCCGATAAAAAAAGTGTCATCTTCCACAATTCCAGGAATTTCAGAAAGTACTATTTTCTTAAAAAATGCGTTTAAACCTGAGACAGATAGTACTGGTTTGACAGTTGATCAGGTTTTAAGAGCAAAAGAAATTGCTGATAGCCTTGGTATTGATGCAAACAACGCAAAAGAAATAATAGAAATTCATGAAAAATATGACAAGTAAATTTCGGTTTTTTGGTTTCATGTTTTTTTTATCATTTTTTGGAAATTCTCAGGATTTTAATAGGTTTCCTGACTTAAAAACGAAAATAAATATTCATAAATCTGGGCCGTATGTTGGCCTTCAAAAAGGATTATATAATGTCGTTGAATTAGGAGGTGAATATCAGTGGAAAAAAGTAAAATGGGTAAAACCTAAAACTTTTTCTGTGAATGCTGGAATGAATTACAATTTTCAGGAAAATGTATTGGGATACGATGCTGGATTCTGGTTTAAAACCGGAAGATTAAACCTAACGTATGGTGCTGCTATTTGTTATAGAACGGATTTTACACTTGGTGAAATTGGATTTGCACCGATTATTGGTTTTAAGTTAGCTCAATTCCATCTTCAAACAGGGTGTATTTTTTTTGCACACCCAGTTTCTTATGTTAAAACAAATACTTTTTTTATCTCCCTTCGATTTGTTTTAATAAATAGAAGGAAATTTGATTTTGATTGATCTTCATTTCAAAAAGTCATTTTGAAATGGGTTAAAAAGATTCTCACTTTCCTTTTTTTCTCGTATTTTTGAACTATGTCTATTTCCAATCGAGCAATTGTTTCCGTAACGAACGATTTGTACACTGATCAGCGTGTGCATAAAGTTTGTTTGTTTCTAGAAAGTCAGGGATATTCAGTTCTTTTAGTCGGCAGAAAAAGAAAAAATAGTGTTCCACTTCCAGAAAGATCTTACGCCACAAAAAGATTAAATTTATTTTTTGATCAGGGGGCAAAATTTTACGCTGAATATAATGTAAGGTTATTTTTTCTTCTGCTATTCAAGCGAGCAAAGATATTAGTTTCAAACGATTTGGACACACTTTTGGCAAATTATACCGCGACTAAATTCAAGCCAAGAGTGAAACTATATTACGATTCTCACGAATATTTCACAGAGGTTCCCGAACTCATCAATCGACCAAGAGTACAAAAAATTTGGGAAGGGATTGAAGCTTGGATTTTTCCGAAAGTAGAAAGCGTTTATACTGTCAATCATTCAATATCGAAACTCTATAAAGAAAAATATAAACAGGAAGTGAAGGTTATCAGAAATATTTCTCCGCTTTGGTCCCCAAGTCATTTAAAATCTAAGGTGGAATTAGGATTGCCAGAAGATAAAAAATTAATAATAATTCAGGGGGCAGGAATTAATATTGACAGGGGAGCGGAAGAAGCTGTAGAAGCGATGAAGTACATAGAAGATGCTGTTTTAATGATTGTTGGTGATGGAGATGTCGTTTCTCAATTAGAAGAATACGTGCACGAACATCGACTGAATAGCAAGGTTTTATTTTTTGATCGGAAGCCATATCAAGAAATGATGAATTATACTTTTCATGCTGATTTAGGTTTAACCCTAGATAAACCAACCAACCTCAATTACCGCTATTCATTACCAAACAAAGTATTTGATTATATTCATGCTGGAACACCAATAATAGCAACGGATCTTGTTGAAATTTTTCATATTATTCAACTGTATGATGTTGGAAGAATCATCACTGATTTTACGCCGCAAAATTTAGCGAAAATGATATCTAGTCTTCTGACTGACTCCCCACTTTTGGATCAACTGAAGGCAAATTGCTTAAAAACAAAAGAAATTGAAAATTGGGAAAAAGAAACTGAGTTACTGAAAGAAATCTATCCACAAATTGTCTGAAAAACGAATTCATATTGTCGCTTTTGATGTCCCTTATCCAGCAGATTACGGAGGTGTAATTGATATATATTTTCGCATTAAAGCTTTATATGAATTGGGGTTTAAAATCACGCTGCATTGTTTTGAATACGGTCGTGGGGAACAGCCGAATTTAGATGAAATAACGGAAAAAGTGTTTTATTATTCACGACAAAAAACAATTTTCAATGCATTTAACAAACGTCCTTTCATTGTGGCTTCTAGGCGATCAAAGTCATTATTGAATAGATTGTTAGCAGATAATGATGCTATTTTATTTGAAGGGATTCATACAACTTGGTTCCTAGAAAATAAGGAAATTCAAAAGCGGGTGACGTATGTTCGGACGCATAATATCGAACATGATTATTATTCGGCATTGGCAAAAAATGCAGGGGGGGTTAAAAAAATGTTTTTTAAACAAGAAGCGAGAAAACTAAAAAATTATGAAGCTATTTTAGAACATTCTACAAATGTATTCTGCATACGAGAGGGTGATGTACTTCATTTCACACAATTTACTGATAATATTTCTGTTCTACCCGCTTCCACTCCCGAACTTTCGATGAATGCTTATGAATCAACGGAAGATTATGCCTTATTTCATGGGAATTTATCCGTTTCAGAAAATGACGAGGCGGCCCAGTGGATAATTACAAATATTTGGAGAAAAGAAAAGTCACTTATTCCCTTAAAAATTGCAGGAAAAAATCCTTCCCAAAAATTAATCAATTTAGCACAACAAAATGGAATAGAAGTTATCGCTAATCCTTCCATGGAAGAAATGGAAGAAATAATTTCTAAGGCTCGAATTCATGTGTTGGTTAGTGATCAATCAACGGGAGTAAAGTTAAAATTACTTGCAGCTGCAGGCAGTTCGGGACACGTACTGGTAAATCCGACGATGGTAATGGATACCAATTTGACAGAAGTGGTTACGGTTTGCAATTCTTCCGCAGAATTTATTTCAAAAATTTTAGAAGTTCAAAAGAATGCACTTTCACAGGACGAATTTGAGAAAAGAAAAGCGTTCTTAAGAAAAAATTATTCTACAAAAGAGAATTGTAGAATTTTTGAAAACACTTAAAATCTTTCACAGTTTCCTATTCAGAATCTTTAAACTGAATACGTAATTCCTTCACATCAATCATTTTAAAAATAAACAATGCAATGGCACCGAAGACTATTTCAATTGCATACGCAAGCAGTCCTAGGTGAAGAAATTCAGTCAGTAAGAAAATACCAACTATTGCACAAATAAACAAACCGTATTTTGAAATTGCCTTTGCTGTAAATTTAAAACAAAATCTTTTTGAACAATAGATAAATTGAATTCCAGCAATAAAACACTGTGTGCAAAAAGCGGTAAATCCTGCTCCTTCAGCACCATATTTCGGAATTAATAAGAAATTCAGTCCTACATTAATGATAATAGCAATAAATGAAAAGATATTGAGTATTCTCAAGTCTCCATCTGCTGTTAGCAAAGTTCCGAAAATTAAGCTAAAACACATTCCAATAAAGCTCAACATTAGCCACTTAAAACTAGGAATTGACTGTAGGATATTCTCGTCATAAATCAATGAAACAATGTATTCACTATTGAAATAGCAAAAGCAAACAAGAACGAAAGCTCCTCCAATCAGTAAATTTCCGGAAGTTCTCAATAAGGGTAAAATTGATTCCTTTTTACCCAATAAATGAGCAAATAAAGGAAATAACAAATTCGAAAAAATCATTCCAAAGAGAAAGAAAGCATCTAATAGTCGAAATCCTTGCGCATAAATTCCTGCTTCATGTTTTCCATTCACATGAAGTCTTTCTAAAATGACAGAATCGCTTCTTGTGTAAATCATCATCAGCAAGATTAATAATGCGTATGGTAAACTTTTTTTCACGATTGCCTTGGAAAATGTCCAATGCCATGAAAACTTCGGTATTCCAATGTGTTTAATCAACAGGGCAAAAGCAATTACCGCGGTGATTCCGTAACAAACAGTTTGTATCCAAATAAACCACTCTATCTTAAATTCACTTTTAGAAGAGGTTAGTAGTAATAAAGTCCCACAAAAAAGAATTAATAACAACCGGTCAAGCACAGAAATAATGGCCTCTGTTTTAAAAAATAATAGTCCCGAAAAATGGCTTCTAAAATAGGAAATCAAGGTTGTTAAAAATTGATTGAGCACCAAAAAAGCTAATAAAGACATCTCTTCACTTGCATATCCCAAAGTATATCCCAAACCGAATGTGATTGCAGCGTACACTGCAAACAGCAAAAGTCTAAAAGAAAGTAATTTACCCATATATCTTGTTACGATATGTGGGTATTGAGAAATATTTTTGGTGGTGAAATTATTAATCCCTAAATCCATCAAAATATTGAAAAGAAAAGTAAGATTTAAAAGTGAAAAATACATACCGTAGGCATCCGTTCCAACTCTATTTTGGACGCTTGCATCGATTCCAAAAATTGAAAAAGGTTTCACCAAAAGGTTCAGAAAAACCATCAAAACTAAATTAGAAATAAATTTTTTTTGCACTTTTTATTTCGTTGTTTTTGGATGGCTAAGGTACTGAAAGATTCTTAACCTGAGTTAGACTGATATTTTATTATCAGATCGCCTATAAATAGTGAGATACGAATGAAAGGCTTGCAGGAATAACGCGTTATTTCTAAGGACTTTCGTGATGTAAATCGCTTTTTATTGGTGAATATTGGCAAAGGCTTATTAATTAAACGTGAAATATTGTCGTTGTATTTTCTTGATTTAGCACGCTAAACCTAATAAAACACGCCTAAATCTTTCAAATTTAATTAAAATCTGATTGCAAAATATCAGTCGAACTCAGGTTCTTAATTTTTATGACTTTATAATCCGATGTACTGGTGAAGATCAAAAGTTACGACACTCGAAACTAATTTTTACTTTAATTTTCAAGTGCTTACGATTTTGTTTTCTGAAAACCATCGCTTACGATCGCGTGTATGTCTGCAACAATGGCTAGGGTGTTTTGCAGATTCATGCAATTAAAATGACCTTTTGGACATTTCTTAAACCCAATTTTTGAGCAAGGTCGACAACTTAATCCAGCTACTTCATGCATGGAAAATTTAGTAGTATTTTGAGGGAAATAGGGAAACATTCCAAGCGAAGGAACGGTATTTCCCCAAACGCTGACCGTTGGAATTTCAAAACAAGAAGCAATGTGCATCATTCCTGTATCATTTGTCAGAAGTACCGTTGATTGTTGAACAACACTTGCCGATTGTTGCAAAGAAAATCCACCACAAGCATTTTTTATGTTTTTCAGCGGGAAATGAGAAATAATTTCAGTCGCTAATTCATTGTCCATCGTCCCGCCAATTAGAATAATGGGTTCATTTATTTCGGAAATAATTTCCGTTAATTTTTTAAAAGGAAGTCTTTTGGTAGCAAATTGGGCTCCCAAGGCAATGGCTATGTAACGCGAAGAAATCGAAAATGTTTCCGCGATATTCACAAACGAATCTTTTGCCAAAAAGAAATCACACGGAAGGGAATCATTTTTAACACCTAAATGTTTCACTGTTTCAAAATATCTATCAACAACATGAATTTTAGGCATTTTGTCAATTTTCAATTTCACCAACATCCATTTTTCAATATTCATTTTTGGAAATGAGCGAGACGGTGTTTTTAATTTTTGCTTTAAAGAAAGGGTTCTTACGTTTTTGTGCAGATCAATTATCCAATCATATTTTTCTGTCTTCAAATCTGAAATTACTTCGTTAATAGAAGCCTTTATCGTTATTAGTTTATCAATATAGGGATTGTTTTCAAGAATAGACGAAAATGGCTTTTTGGTAATAAAGTGAATAGTCGCATTTGGAATCTGCTTTTTTAGACAGCGAACTACAGGAGTTGTCAGAACAACATCACCAATAGAACTAAAACGAATGACTAAAATTTTCACGGTATTCATTTAATAGTGAGAATTATTATTTTCTTAAGAGTATTTATTTTTTCTGTAACGGTCCGTATGTCCTCCACACCTCAATGTATTGATTTGAATTTCTAGGATTTAATTTTCTCACCAGCTTATCAATCAAACTAGGTTCACATTTCTTAATCAACTTTAATTTAGGGTAAAGAACTTTATATTCTTTCACTCGTTCTTGTAATTTATCTTCACCAAAAAAGAAGATATAATCATATTTTTGCCCTTCAAAAACAGTCAAGGGAGTAATGGTATCATTTCTTTCTGCTAATAAGCAATGCCAACTACCCGAATAAAATTTTGGCATCATAGATGTTTTGGTTTCTGCAGAACCTTCCAATAAAATTCTTTCGTCTTTTAAACTATCACCATATAAAACATACATTGCTTCAACACGAGACATTTTTGTATAGGTAAAGCTTAAAAAAAGCATAATAGGAATATTAAGTATCCAAAAAAATGAGTGCGAAAAAGCCCATAATTTATCCCAAATAAGATTCTTACGTAAAGATTGAAATCCAATTACCCCAAGAATAATAAAAAAGGGAAGAACTGATAAAATAAAGCGTTCTTGTCTATTAGGATAGAAAGTATGAAATAAAAGAAAAATTACCGTAGGTAAAAACAGTACTAAATTTTCTTTGGCCGATTTAAAAAAGCCAATTCCCATTAATAGGCCAAAAGGGAAGAGTAAAACACCCATTAATACCCATAGGTACATGAAATAATTAGAATTCGGTAAATATTGAACACCCTGCTCCATATTATAGGTCGAATACGCAATAAATTCTGCAAATGGATACCCCCAAATTAGGTAATCAACTAAACCTTGGGTAAGAACAAAAGTGACAAATGTTCCGAGGGAAAAAAGAAAAAATGCTTTGAATTTCCAGTTGAAAAAGTAATACATCATGATTCCAATAGCGAAAACAGCAATTTGATATCTAAAAGAAACGGCTAAACCAATTAATAAACCAGCATAAAAAATATTGATTTTTCTATCATTTTTAATCATTAGCCAAACACCCCACATTAAGAAAGGGATAGAAGATAATTCAACCAGATTTCTCACAGACAGAAAAGGCATAATTGATAAAAGAGCAAGCAGCCAACCCACCGTAACAGCATTTTTTCGATTGGAAATTTTTTCGGTTATTTTAATCCCGAAATAAACCACCAACATGGATAAAAGAGCATGTAAAATCCTATTAACTAACATCAAGGTTTTTGGATCAGAAAGCCCAAAAAACTTACAGATGCAGAAGAAAAAATAATTGATTCCTACGTAAGAAAAACTATGTCCCTCAGGTCTTCCACGATTTCCTTCAGACCAAGGTAGCCAGCCATTATAATCATATCCATCTACCCATGAAGAAGACGCCTCAATGATTAAAAAATGGTCATCATGCATACCGTAACCTTGCGAAAAAATAGCCGCAATTAAGCGCATAATTAATGCCGCAAATAGGATTGTTTTGAAATCAGAAAAGTTAATTTTTAATTTTTGTTCCAAAACAGTTCTTATTGACATAGACTAGTATATTAAAGGGATTTATAATTCTTATAAAATTGTGTTAAAAAAGAATGACACTTTTTTATTTCTTGCTTCTCATCCTCTTTTTTATAGGTCTTTTCACGATACGTTCTGGTGTCCATTTGATAGACAAGATTTCCTTTATTCGAAACCCAGCCATACCCTCTATTAATTGTGTGCAACGCAAATTCTGGCACATGGGGATTCATAAGATCTTTACTCCAAGGGTATCTGCTTAAATCTCCTCCCATTTGATATAAAATAGTGGCTGCAATATCAGCTTGCGATCCAATTTTCTCCATTTTTTTGCCACAATATTCTTTTTTTAGAGGTTCTCCCCAAATCAAAAGAGGGATTCTAAAATACTGTTTTACACTTGGATCTGGGCAAGCAGGTGAGGGATGCCCGTGGTCCGAAACAAAGACGAAAATAGTGTTTTTAAACCATTTTTGTTTCCGGCATTGTTTCATATAATTCCCTAAACATTCATCTCCATAAATCAATGAATTCATGTAATCTTCTTCTGGGCCAACGTAATTTTGGTTCTTCTTTTTTGGATGATCGTAGGGAGAATGCGTACTTCCTGTGAAGGCACATTGCAGAAATGGTTCTTTTAATTTATTTGTCTTTTTTAGTAATAAAGAATATAAATCTTGATCAAAATAGTTTAATTTTCCACGGTTCAGTTTGTTTGAAAAAACTTTTTCATCTTCGACTAAATCAAAACCATGATCGATAAAATAGCTGCCAATATTTCCATATTTTAAATCACCACTAAACAGATAATTGGATGAATAACCGATCATTTTTAAATCTTGATTAATAGTATGAATTTTTCGGTGCTTGTCTGGTTGCATTGTAAGAGAAATTTCGGGAAGCGCAGGATAACCACTAAAAATACTTGAATTACCTATTTCGGAAGTGCCTCCACAGGCAAAAATATTAGAGAAGAAAAGACCTTGACTTGCTAATTTATCAAAATTAGGAGTAATTCCTTTTGTATTATTCATACAATCTATCGCATTTCCAGACCACCCTTCAAAAACAATAAAAACATAATTTGGCTTCTTTTGATCAAAAATATAATTTGTATGTTCTTTTGGATAGGCATACATTTTTTTTAAGATTTGAGAAGCTTCTACAGAATCCATTTTAGGCATATATTCATCAATTTCACTGCGATTATAGAGTAAAAAGCTTTTGCTAAAATAATACAATGAATTGATTGATAAGTCATTTGCTACGTGGTCATTTGAATAACAAGCGAAATCTGTATTCATAGGTATGGGCTGAATTCCACCTCGAAGTAAAATAAAGAAAGTACTGCCTGCTATTAAAAAAACGGAAAAAGCAGTAGCAATTCTTTTCAGAAGAGTAGATGAAGATAGAGTAAATTCTTTTTTGAAAAGCCAGTGAAATATTTTCCAAGCAAAAAGAAGCTCTAAAAATGAATAGATTATAAAACAGATGGTCATAACAAAATCTGCTGTTTTAAAAACCTCCCCTGGATTAGATAAGTGCATGAATACACGGGTGGTTAATTTATGGTTCCATTCAGAATAGACATTTATTTCTCCGCTTTGTATACATACAGTAATGAAAATTTCAATGGTCATGAAAAGAAGAAAAAGATATCGAATCCATTTAGAATTATGGATAAAGCGAAATGAGAGAATTAGCATTGGTATTGCGCTTAAAGCACCAGCTGTTGCTAAATCTAAACGAATAGAGTAGAAAAAAGACATGCACCATTCCCAAAATCCAACATGAGAAAGTTCACTCCAATGATGAATTGAAAATAGGATTCGTCCGAAATCGAAGAGTAAAATCCAGAACAGAAGCAGTTTTAAAATATCGTAAATAGTAATTTTCAATGCATTCATAGTATACAAAGATAATTATAATTTGGACTATTGTCTGTCATTCTCAAAAGTGGGGAGGCAAAAACAGAACAGACCAACCCTCAAAATAATTTTAACCTCTAAAATAATACTATTTCTAAAACCAGTAGAAATTCATTAACTTTGTGATTGATAATTTGAATGAAATTCGTTCAAAACTGTCTATGAATTAAAAAATGAATATGAAAGAAGACGTAAAAAAGATCGTTGATGCTATGAGTCAACGTTTTGTATCTCATCCTTGGCATGGTGTTGAATTGGGTGAAAAAAGTCCAAATATTGTCAATGCTTATATTGAAATAGTACCATCTGACTCCATAAAATATGAAGTGGATAAAGCCTCAGGACATTTAATGGTAGATAGACCGCAAAAATTATCCAACCACATGCCTTGTCTATATGGTTTTGTCCCTAAAACATTATGCGACCATAAAGTAGCTGCATTTGCAAATAGTAAAACTGGCCGTACTGATATTACAGGAGACATGGATCCTTTAGATATTTGTATTTTGAGTGAACGTGCTTTTGTTCATGGAAATATTT
>CAMDAO010000061.1 GCA_945888595.1 Chryseobacterium gleum
CTTTGGCTATAGACATGATGGGAGTAATTCCACTTCCAGCAGAAAAAGCAACCACATTTTTATCAGCTGTTTTTAATTGAAAGTTTCCTGCAGGTTTAGAGACTTGAATTTCCATTCCAACTTCAGCTAATGTGTTGAACCATGCAGAAATATTTCCATCAGAAACTGATTTTACAGCAACAGCTAAAGGTTCGTTCGGCCCACTACAAATAGAATATGATCGACGCTCTTCTTTTCCATTATTTTCCATTACGAAATTAATGTACTGCCCAGCAATAAATTGAAATGTTTTTTTTAGTGCTTCAGGAACGTCTAATGTCACCTTCACACTGACAGATGTTAACTTTTCAATTTTTTGAATCGTTAAATTAAAAAATCCTTTGTGGGTTTTTCCGGAAGAATCTTTTTTAAATAATTTCTTAAAAAATGCCATAACTTTTATTCGTCAAATGATATAATTAATGTTTCACTAGTTGGATGAGCTTGGCACGTTAGGATATAGCCTGCCGCAATATCATCAGGCTCTAAGGAATAATTAATATCCATTGAAGCAGTTCCTTCTATAATTTTTGCTTTGCAAGTACAACAAACTCCTCCTTTACAAGCAAATGGTAAATCACCACCAGCATTACTAGCAGCATCTAAAATATTTTCTTCATCCGATTTTAGTTCTATTTCTATCGTATCACCATCAACAATAACCTTTACATTGGAGGTGATTACTGATGTCTCTGAGGAGTTTACAGAAGATTCCTTTTTAACTTCTGAAGTGGTAAAAAGTTCGAAGTGAATTTTTTTAGGGTCCGCAACATATGCAGCAAAATGATCTTTTACGCAATGCACCATTTTCTCAGGTCCGCATACAAAAACTTCATCTACTTTTGTGTTTTGAAGAAATTCTTTCTGCAGCTGTGCTAATTTTTCAAGGTTAATTCTGCCATATTGCAATGGATTATCGACGGTCTCGCGAGAAAAGATGGAGATAAGATCTAGTTTGTTAGAATATAGACTTTTTAACGAATTTAGTTCTTCGCGAAAGATGGTAGAAGAAATCGTTTTATTACCATAAAAGAGGGCAACTCTGCTTTTCGGCTCTTCTTTTAGAATCGTTTTTGCAATGGATATGATAGGTGTAATTCCGCTTCCTGCAGCAATTAGAACATAGTTTTTTTCGTTATTAATAGAACTTGTCAGATGAAAATTTCCGGTAGGTGTCATTACTTCAATAAATTGACCTTCTGAAAATTTTTCATTGGCAAAAGTAGAGAATTTCCCTCCTTCAATTTTTTTAATTGCGACTCTCCACTCATTTTCAAATGGAGCGGATGATAAAGAATACGACCTTCTAACATCTTCTCCATCAATATTTGCTTTCAGTGTTAAATATTGCCCCGCGTAAAATGAAAAATCTTTTTCTAATTCTGAAGGTATTTCAAATGCTATTGAAATGGTATCTTCCGTTTCTTTGCGTATGTTGTCAATTGTGAGTGAGTGAAATCTTGGAGTCATTCGAATAAAAAATAGTTGCTACAAAATTAATCATTTTACGAAAGAAAAACCGATAGATTTTATTTTTTACATAATTCCTTTGCTTAAGACTTGAAATCAATGAACATATGTAGTAAATTTGGCATAAAATAAGAGTGTTATTTATTGAATAAGAGCGCGATTTTTGAAATTTACGTATTCAAAACAAAAAATGATAAACGAAAACGACATTTGGAATTACCTAGAAGAAGTAAGTGACCCAGAAATACCAGTTTTAACGATTGTTGATTTGGGTGTTGTTCGTGCCGTTAGTATAGCAGAAGATTTATGTACAGTTGTTATCACTCCTACTTATAGTGGTTGTCCTGCGATGAAAGTGATTGAAGAAGATATTATTAAATTATTAAACGTAAAAGGGATTGCATCTGTAAAAGTTGATTTGATACTTTTCCCTCCTTGGACGACCGATTGGATTAGCGAAAATGGCAAGAATAAATTAAGAGAGTATGGAATTGCTCCGCCTGAAAATGAAGTGGATAAAAGTGTTCTTTTTGCAGCCCCAACTATTGTTCCTTGTCCCTTGTGCAGATCAAAAAACACTAAAATGATAAGTCAATTTGGCAGCACAGCTTGCAAAGCGCACTACCAGTGCAATGATTGTTTAGAGCCTTTTGATTACTTTAAATGCCTCCGGTAAGGTTTAATTATGACGCTACTTTCATTGCCGCTTTAATGATTTCTGCGTTTTCCAGCTGATCAGCCTCTATTTTTTTCACTAAGCAGATTTGATGTTTTCTGCCATCTAATTTAAATGTTATTGTCGTAAAATTCATTCTTAAGAAGGAATGCGAAGATATTGACTTAATACTTTTTAAAGAAGTGGCTTTATTTTTATTGGATCCATCTTTTAGTAATAACATTTCTCCTTTTATGGATGCTGATACATATTTCTTTTGTTTATGTACTAAAATCAAATAAAAAGAGTATAGGCCAATAAAAGTAAATATTGAAATAATAGAGATGTTAAAATAAAAAAATATAATTGCAAATAGTAGGATTGAAAGCAGTGTAAAAAGAAAAATCATCGATCTAATAATTTCATGGCCCCTGGATAGAATGATTTTCTCTTGATTAGCTATTTTTAAAGTTAGCCTTTCGTCATTTGTCATATAGTTTTATTTTTGCCAAAAATAAAAAGAAAGATTAATTGGAAACACTTGAAATTTTTTTTTTCGAATGGGATATGTTAACAACTATTGCGCTAACTCCTTGATTACTTCAAACTTCTCTCGCGAAGGACCTTGTTAATCAGTCTTTTTTCTGTGTATCAGCGATCATGTTTGCTATAGTAGTATAGTTGATAACTATTTTTGAAGTTTTCTCTTTATATATTTTAAAGTATGTGTTTTGGTAATTAAAGGGATGTTTTCTGCTAGAACCACATATAGGAAATGTCTTCCAATAATTATTTAATTTTTCATTCATTTGCGCTGTTGCAATATAGTCTAGAAGTAATTTTGCATTTTCAAAATTTCTAGCTTGTTTTATAATTCCTGCGCAAATTAGATTGTAATATGATCCACTATTTGCTTGATTTGAAAAATGAAGATTAAAGTTTTTATTAATACTATCTTTTTTATGCACCATTTTTGAATACATAGAATAGCTTGTTAGTAAAACATTTGTAGTGATAATTGGATTGTTGTTCCTGTTTCTTATAACTTCTTGTGTTTGCTGATTAGCTAGAAATTCCAAGTGCCATTTTTTTGCAGAAGAATTAGTTTTCTTGAATAAAATTGGAGCTAACATAGGAACGAGGTCATTTTTTGCTGTAAAATTAGTTGACCATTTGTCGCTATTAGAAGGGTTCAATAATTCTCCAAATTCAGAAATAATAGTGGAGGAATCATTTTTTGAAACAAAAACGTAAGGGTCAATTCCAATTCCAAACCAAGTATTATCTTGCGCTTTATAATTAGCAGCGATCAACTCATCTATTTTCCAAGATTTTACGGGTTGCAATAATTTCTCCTTTTGCATTTGATTCATATTGAAGACAGATTTTAAAAGTAATATATCTGCATTCGTGTTATATTTTTGCTTTTTTAAACGTGAAAGAATACTGTCAGCTGGTAAATGTATAATTCTAACGTGGATGTGTTCTTTTTTACTAAAAGAAGAGAATAATTTTAAATCGTTTTTTACTAAGCAATCTGTGTATATGGTAACATATTGTTTAGCAGGAGCTCTAGCGGTTTCTATCAAGCAAGAATTAGCTGCTAATAATATCGTAACGCAGCAGATTATTTTTTTTATTAATTGTTGATTTCTCATCTTACAAATATATTCAAATTATAGTTTTTTCAATCATTATTAATCTAAACCCTAGTTAATCTAGTTCATAATTGTATGGATATGATTTCTAGAGAGGGTAAAATTATTACTTTCCCTTTATTTGTTTAATTAAAACGAGTATTTTTGCACAAAATTATTAGAACGTGGGTGAGTTAGACAATAGTGAAAAGCAGCAAAATCTAAAGATAGAACAATTATTAAGTGATTTAAAAAGTGGGGTTGATACTAAAATTTTAAGTGCTTTAAAGTCGCTTCAGGTAAATGGCAATATAACTGTGATAAGACCTATTGTTGAACTTTTAATGACGGATATCTCTCACCAGATAAAAACGGAAGTTTTAAATTTTTTAGGGGATTTAAAAGTCACACAAGCGTCAGAAGAAATTATTGCCATTCTAAAAGATGAAAAATTTATTGGTCAGCGACAACAAGTTTTGTCGACGATTTGGAATTGTAAAGTTGATTATTCGGGATATATTGCTGAGTTTATTGAAATTGCCTGCGAAGGAAATTTTATGGAAGCACTTGAATGTTTGACAATTCTTGAAAACCTAGATGGTCCTTTTGAAGAGCACCATATTTTAGAATGTCAATTGCATTTAAAAGAGTACATGGAAACTCCAAACCAAACAGATGTTCAGAAGGCTCAAATAATGAGTGAAATAGCACTTTTATTGAGAGAATTCGATTTGGATACTGATGATTAAATCTAGAAAATCAATTAGTTTTGGTAAGAGAAGAAATTTCTGAATTAATCTATTCTTGGCAAATTAATTAACTCTTTAACGATAAAATTTGTAGGAAAATCATTGTCGATTGTTTTCTTGATTTTTTCCGCTTCCATTTGTGTTCTAAAATTACCAACTTTCAAAAAATAATTAGGAGCATTATACAATACATATGTATCTATTTTAGGGTATTTACCTATAAATTTTGACCTAGCTTCATCTACTGCTTTTTTATCAATATCAAAGAATAATTGAATTCTATAGCCTGTAATTTGAGGCACGGTAGCTGGCGGTATTACCTCGCCTTGCTTCTCTACTAGTTGATCAATTCTTGGATCTTTAATTGTTTCAATATTTTCACTTTGGGCAATAGAGAACAATGCTACCATAAAAAACAGGATACTAGTTATACAAGTTTTCATTTTTAGAAATTATAAAGACAAAAATAACTAAAAATCAGTAATTAATTTTCATTTTTTTTTCTTCAAAAATGGACATCCTTTTTTTTTAAAAAAACTGAAGTATGTGACTGCTAGTTAAAAGTTGTTAAAATAGATTAATAGCAGATAAATCTTTGCAAATCAATTACTATAACTTTAGAATAGCACATCACCTTATTTAGAATGATTTTAAATTAATAATTTTAATGATAAAATTGTCATAAAACTGTCATGTAATAATAGTATTCTCCTAAATTTGCGATTGTCAAAATGTGTTTTTTTGACAATAGTTTAATAGTTTTTTACATGAAAATATCTAATAATCAGATGTTTAGAAACTTTAGAAAGGGTTGTGTAGGTATAGTGTCAGCAATGCTGTTTGCTGGTTCATTCAATGCGAATGCCCAAGGCGAAGCTCTTTTCAAAGCGAAATGTGCTACTTGTCACCAGCCACACAAAGATGGTACGGGACCAAAATTGTTTCAAGTTAGAGCAAAATGGGAAGCAGGTGGAGCAAAAGAAGGTTCTATTTACCAATGGGTAAATAATTGGCAAACCGCTGCAGCAAATGACCCTTATGCAAAAGAGGTATCAGCAACTAAGCCATCAGCGATGAGTGCTTTTCCAGATTTGAAAAAAGAAGAGATCGATGCTATTTTAATTTGGGTTGATGAACAGCCAGATCCTGCGACAATGGTTGCAGCAACTCCAGGGGCTCCAGGGGAAACAGCAGATGGAGAACCTGTTGAAGAAGAGTCAAATAGTTGGATTTGGGTTTTGTCGGGAATTATTTTCATAACCATTATTATGGCTGTTGGAGGTACGCGTCGTACATTAAGAAAAGTCACTGCTCAAGAGTCAGGCGAATCTTTCAAAGAAGGATTGACATACACAGATGAATTTAGAACTTGGGCTTGGAAGAATAGAAAATGGGTGATGTTGATGTGTTTAGCAGCTTTTATTTCACTGATTGTTACTGGGGTTATAAGTTTGTCAACCATTGGTGTTGTTGAAGATTATCAACCATCTCAGCCAATTGCTTTTCCACATGCTATCCATACTGGAATAAATGGTATCGATTGTAAATATTGTCACAATTCCGTTACAAAATCAAAATCAGCTGGAATTCCTTCTGTTAATGTTTGTATGAATTGTCACAAGCAAATCAATGGAAGAACGCCTGCTCAGCAAGAACAAATTAAGAAAATTTATGAAGCTGCAGGTTGGGATGCTGTTGGGATGAAGTATACTGGAAAAACAAAAGAAATTATCTGGAATAAAGTTCATGCATTGCCTGATCATGTTTATTTTAATCACGCTCAGCACGTTGTTGTTGGACAAGTTGACTGCAAACAATGTCATGGAGACATGACTAAGATGACTGCTACTGCAAAAGTACAACCGGTTTCTGAATTAAATAAAATTGAAGGAAACGTTGTTCTCAAAAGACCAACACTTACAATGGGTTGGTGTATTGAGTGTCATGCTGAGAAAGAAATTTCTACAGGACCTATTGATACGAAAGGCGATGGTTATTACAATGAAATTCACAAACGTTTACTTAAACATGGTAAATCATTATACGGTAAATATTTAGATGATGGTAAGGTAACTGTGAAAGAACTTGGTGGATGGGAATGCGCTAAATGTCACTATTAATTTACTCATAGAAAAAATTAAAATAAGTCCATGGGAACAAATAGAAAATATTGGAAAGGTATTGAAGAGTTAAATCAAACTCCGGAATTCCTCGAAACTATAAAAAGCGAATTTGCTCAAGAAATATCTGTTGAAGAATTTCTAGGCGATGATAATTTGGGAAGCACTGCTACAAATCGTCGTGATTTCATGAAATTTTTAGGATTTAGTGTTGCAGCTGCCTCTTTAGCAGCTTGTGAGGCTCCCGTTGTAAAGGCTATTCCTTATGTAATTAAACCTGAAAATGTAACGCCAGGTATGCCAACTTGGTATGCTTCTACTTATTATGATGGTAATTCATATGCAAGCATCGTTGTAAAAACAAGAGAGGGCCGTCCAATTTACATCAAAGGAAATTCTGATTTTGGAATGACGAAAGGAGCTGTTAATGCTCAAATTATTGCTTCTGTTTTGGGATTGTACGAAGGTGCAAGACTTCAAGGTCCAACAATGGGAGGAAATGAAAAAACGTGGTCTGAAACAGATGCTTCTATTAAAGCGGAATTGAAAGCGATTGTTGCGAAAAAAGGAAAAGTGGTTCTTGTCTCTAATACAGTGATTAGTCGAACTATTCAAGCAAGCATTAATTCTTTAGCTACGTCACTTGGATCAACTGTTGAAGTACCAACATTTGAACACATTCAATACGATGCAGTTTCATACGCAGGTATTCGCCAAGCCAATGTAGCTTCTTTTGGAGTAAATGTTATTCCAGACTATAATTTTGCGGCTGCTAAAACAATCGTTAGTATTGGAGCTGATTTTATCGGTTCATGGTTACTTTCAACGCAATATCAGTCAGAATATTTAGTAAATAGAAATCCTGATTTAAAAGAAATGTCAAGACATTTTCAGTTTGAATCAGTGATGTCTTTGACTGGTTCAAATGCTGATTATAGATCTACCATAAAACCTTCTGAACAGGCGAATGTACTTTCATATTTGTTAAAGGCTTTTAAAGTCGATGCAGGAGTTTCTTCTACATTATCCAAAGATGTTCAGACGATTGCTGATGAGGCGATAAAAGCATTAAAATCTTCTAAATCTGAATCACTAATTGTTTGTGGATCAAATAATAAGTCTGTTCAGGTTTTAGTTAATAAATTAAATAGTGTTTTAGGTGCATATACTAAAACAATCAATATTAATAATCCTGTTAAATTATTCATGTCGGAAGACGAAAAAATGGATAAATTAACAAAAGATGTTATTGCTGGAAAAGGACCAGATGCTTTGTTAATACTTGGAGCAAATCCTGTTTATTCTTTATCAAATGGTAAAGAGTTTGGAGATGCTTTAGCAAAAGTGAAATTAACAGTATCTTTTGCTTCGCATGCGGACGAAACGGCTTCAAAATGTAAATTTGTGTGTCCTGATCATCATGCTCTAGAATCTTGGAATGATTTCAATCCTAAAGCAAATCACTTTGCGATTGCTCAACCAACTATTCGTCCTTTATTTAATACAGCTTCTTTCACTGAGTCAATATTGGTATGGGCTGGTTTAGCTTCTCGTGGCGGAAAAGATTCAAAAGTTGCTTATAACGCAATGATGAACTATTGGAGAGATGTATTAGCGCTTCCTAATAAATACAGTGATTTCGATACTTTTTGGAATATGGCTATTCATAATAGTTGTATTGATATACCAGCTGCAGTAGCAACTGCGCCTTTATTTATAGAGGGTTCACTAGCTGGAGTGTCAAATTCTTTGCCTAAAGGAAATGGAGTTGAGGTTGTTTTATATGAAAAAATAGGAATTGGAACTGGTGCGCAAGCAAATAATCCATGGTTACAAGAACTTCCTGACCCAATTTCTAAAGTAACTTGGGATAATTATATTACAATGAATCCTTCCGAAATGAAGGATCAAAAAACGGGTGCAGTTACTTATCAAACTATTTTCGATCAAGAAACAGGTTTAAATATGGCTACCGTAAAAATTGGGTCAAACCAAGTAACGTTGCCAGTTTATCCATCACCAGGGCAAACGCCAGGAACAATCGGTATTGCTTTAGGATACGGAAGAGGAGCTAATGGAGAGAAAATTGGTAAAGCTGCTTTTCAAACAAAAGAATACGGGGGTCATAAAACTGGGGAAAATGGCAAGCCTACAGCGATTGGTGCGAATGCTTTCATTTTTACGAAAATGGAAAATGGAACATTCAACTACAATGTTTCTGGATCTGTTACTAAAGTAGAGGGTGTATATCCAATTGCAGCTACTCAAATTCACCATACGGTGATGGGGCGTTATTCAATTGTTCGTGAAACGACACATGAAACGTATACTTCAAAAGATAGAAGCGCCTTTAATCCATTAAACACTGTAGCTGTCCTTGATAAGGATGGGAAACACGTTAAAATTCCTGTTGGTGATGCGGATCTTTGGGATTCACATCCGGTAGAAAATATTGGTCATAGATGGGGAATGACAATTGATTTGTCTTCTTGTATAGGATGCGGATCTTGCCTAGTTTCTTGTCAAGCAGAAAACAATGTTCCAGTAGTTGGAAAAGATGAAGTTCGAAAAGGACGGGAAATGCATTGGATTCGAATTGATAGATATTATGCATCAGATGAAGAAGCTGCGGTTGGAACTCGTAAGGGGGAAATCGATTATAATAAGGCTGAAATAGCATCTGTTAACCCTAAAGTGGTGCACATGCCAATGTTATGTCACCACTGTAATCACGCTCCATGTGAAACTGTTTGTCCTGTAGCTGCAACAACGCATAGTAATGAAGGATTAAATCAAATGACTTACAACAGATGTATTGGTACAAGATATTGCGCAAATAACTGTCCATATAAAGTACGTCGTTTTAACTGGTTTAACTACCCTTCATATAAAAAATTCACAGAAGTTAACCCAGCTCAAGATGATTTAGGCCGAATGGTATTAAATCCTGATGTTACGGTTAGAACGCGTGGAGTTATGGAAAAATGTTCTTTCTGTGTTCAACGTATACAAGCTACTAAGTTGGAGGCAAAAAAAGATGGAACACCAGTAGAAGATGGCGCTTTAAAAACAGCTTGTTCAGAATCATGTCCAACGAATGCAATTATCGTAGGTGATTGGAATGATGTGAATTCTAAAGTTCGTAAAAGTTCATCTGATGATCGTGCTTATCAAGCCTTAGAAGAAGTGGGAGTGAAACCAAATATTTGGTATAAAGTAAAAGTTAGAAATGAGCATAATGCTGAATTGAACAAGTTACAGAAAGAAGCTGTTGCTGAGCATCACGAAGCACATGGTCATGCGGCGGAAGGTCACGGAAAGAAAACGAGTGAACATTAATTGATAAATAACAATTGTAATGCATAAGGAAGCGGCAATTAGAGAACCCCTCATTTTAGGGCACAAATCGTATCACGATATTACAGTAGACGTTTGTAAACCAATTGAGGACAAGGCGCCAAGAATGTGGTATATACTTTTCGGTATTGCTCTCATCATTGGTCTATACGGAGTCGGATGTATCGCGTACCTTTTAGGAACTGGTATTGGAGTCTGGGGATTAAACAAAACGATAGGTTGGGCGTGGGATATCACGAACTTCGTTTGGTGGGTAGGTATTGGTCATGCTGGTACGTTAATCTCTGCTGTACTGCTCTTGTTCCGTCAAAAATGGAGAATGGCGATTAATCGATCTGCTGAGGCTATGACGATATTTGCGGTATTTATGGCGGGTTTGTTCCCTTTAATTCACATGGGTAGATTATGGTTAGGATATTGGGTTTTACCTTTACCTAATCAATTTGGCTCATTATGGGTTAACTTTAACTCACCTTTGTTGTGGGACGTTTTTGCGATTTCTACTTATTTATCCGTTTCACTTGTATTCTGGTACATTGGTTTAATACCTGATTTCGCTACAATTCGTGATAGAGCTAAAACACCAGTTTCAAAAAAGATGTACAGTATACTTTCTTTTGGATGGTCAGGAAGAGCGAAACATTGGAACCGATTTGAGTTGATTTCACTAGTATTGGCTGGTATTGCTACTCCTTTAGTTTTCTCCGTGCACTCGATTGTATCTTTCGATTTCGCCACTTCGATTGTTCCAGGTTGGCATACTACTATTTTTCCTCCATACTTTGTATGTGGTGCAGTATTTTCTGGATTTGCAATGGTACAAACTTTAATGTTGGTAATGAGAAAAGCTATGCGTTTGGAAGCATACATTCATGTTCGTCACGTTGAGTATATGAACATTGTAATTATGGTAACTGGTTCTATCGTTGGGGTTGCTTATTTAACTGAATTATTCGTTTCTTGGTACTCAGGCGTGGAATATGAGCAGTATGCTTTTATTAATAGAGCGACAGGTCCTTATTGGTGGGCGTATGCTTCTATGATGACTTGCAACGTTATTTCTCCACAGTTGATGTGGTTCAGAAGTTTAAGAAGAAGTTTAATATTTACATTTATCATATCGATTGTTGTAAATATTGGGATGTGGTTTGAACGTTATGTAATTATTGTAACTTCTTTGCACAGAGATTACTTGCCATCTTCTTGGACAATGCATTTCCCAAGTCATATTGATATCGGAGTATATATTGGAACGATAGGATTATTTTTTGTATTCTTCTTGCTATTTGCACGTTATTTCCCTGTCTTAGCATTAAATGAGGTGAAAACTATTTTAAAGTCTTCTGGGGAAGCATATAAAAATGCACCTAGTCATGGTCATGATGAGCATGGGCATTCAAATGAAAATTCAAATACTAACAATCAATAATATAGATAATGGCAGAGAAAGTTATTTATGCAATGTATGATGATGATGATGTGCTAAAAGATGGTGCAAAGTTATTAGTTGCAAAAGGTGTAAAAATATCTGATGTGTTTTCACCCTTTCCAATTCATGGTATTGATCCTATTATTGGTATTAAAAACACAAGATTGGGTATCGTAGCGTTTCTTTTTGGAATCACTGGGTTGCTTGCAGCTACGTATGGTATGCGGTTTTTTATGATTACTGATTGGCCGATGAACATTGGAGGTAAACCAAATGAAACATATATGGACAACATGCTTGCATTTATTCCAGTTACCTTTGAGTTTACTGTTTTTTGTGCAGCACATGGTATGGCGATTACGTATTTATTGAGAAATAAAACATTGCCAGGTATGCCAGCGCTAAATCCTGACCCAAGAACGACAGATGATAAATTTGTAATTGAATTAAAGCTTTCTGAAAACGCTCAGTTTTCAGAAGATGAATTGAATTCAATGTTGAAGGAAACAGGAATAATAGAAATTGATCAAAAGGAAATTAATTAATTTGCCATAAACTCCGAAAGGTGTTGTCTCGACAAATAAACTGATAAAGACAGATGAAAATTAAATTTAAGGCAATAGCAAGTTTAGCAATAGTTGCAGCGTCTACATTAATTTTAGGCTCATGTACTTCAAGTACTGATAGTTCAGGATTTGAATACATGCCAGATATGTATCGCTCACCAGCTATTGAACCATATGTGGATTATGGTGAAATTAGGGGAAGAGAAAATAATGCTTTGAAAATGAAAATTTCTGCATTGGTTCCTCCAAGTTATACTATTCCATATTATGGTAAAGATTCAGCTACAGTTAGTCTGATGCTTCCATATAGATTTAAAGCAACAGAAATGTTTCGCTTAACACATGGAATGTATGATGCTGATTTTTCTGTGACAGATGAGTATGTTTTGGCTGCTGCAGATGTTAATCCATTAAAATTGACGGCTGACAATACGGAGGAGATGTTTAAAAAAGGAAAAGATTTATATACTTCTAATTGTGCTCATTGTCATGGTGAAAAAGGAGACGGGAATGGTCCAATGGTTGCAAGTGGTTCATTTGCTGGTGTTCCTAATTATAGTAATTTAACTATTACGGAGGGGCAAATGTTCTATTCTATCTATTATGGAAAAGGAGCGATGGGGAATCATTCTTCATTCTTAAATAAGCGAGAAATTTGGACATTGGTACATTTTGTTAAAAAGTTTCAAAACCCTGCTTATCCTGCTGCTGGCAGTGTTCCTGCAAACGATTCAGTTGTGGCAGCAGCACCTCCAATGAAACCATTATAAATAGAAAATAAATAACACATTAACGAAAGATGATGGAATTTAAAATAACACAAAAATCTAAAACACTTACAACTGTCCTAATTGGAGTTGGTGTTTTATTTACTGCAATTGGAATTGGACTTAATAGTGGAGATGAAAACATCGTTCAACGTATTATGGCGAATGGGTTAATCAATGGTTTTTATTTCTTTGCGCTTGGTATAGGAGCTTTGTTCTTTTTAGCTTTGCAATATGCTACTGAAACGGGATGGTATGCTTCAATTAAACGTGTTATTGAAGCTGTTGCTGGTTTTCTCCCTTTTGGAATGGGTATTTTAGCTGCGGTTTTATTAATTATTACTTTTTTGGATGGTGCACATATTTATTTATGGATGGACTCTGACTACACAACTGTAGGAAATCATCATTATGATGAGATTATCGATGGTAAATCAGCTTATTTAAATAAAACTTTTTTCTGGATTAGAACATTAACGTATATGATTGTCTATTTTATTTTCTGGAAAGGATTTAAAAATAGATCTATCTTAGAAGATAAAGTAGGAGGAACAGAAATTCA
>CAMDAO010000062.1 GCA_945888595.1 Chryseobacterium gleum
TAGCGTAAAATCGCGTATTTTCGCAGGCCTCAACAGTTGTGATGACACCTTGTTCATTTCCTTTACTTAAGTGAATGGAGCCAATTCCCAATGATGTTCCAAATTCAAGTGTGTTTTTTGGCTTGTAATAATGAGCTATTCGATAGAGCAAAAGGCTAAATTTTCCTTTAGATGAGCTTGTTCTGAAAATAGAAGAGATGGTTCTACTCTTTCCTAATTTCTTTGATCCGGAACCAAAGTCATTTATTTCAAGGGTTGTGCTATTGTTTTTTAGGTTTTTAAATAATTTTTTACGTTCTATTAGAAATATTTTTTCAATCTTTGTAGGTATACAATTAGTAACGAAAGTATAAATGAACGGCGAGTGTATTCCGTGTCTGCCTTTCGCTGTAAAAATATATTTCAAATATTGTAAGACTATTATCACATTACAAAATAAGTCAAATTTTAGGTGAAAATTACTATGAATAGAGAGGGATTATCGAAAATTGAAGAACAAAAAGCAAAAGTGATTGGGAATCATCCTGAAGTTTTGCTGGTTTCTCCTTGCAAGTTAAAAGAAGGAATTATTCAATTCACACTCCAAGAACAATTGAACTTGGTGGATGTATTTGATAAAGAAAATTTCTCTTCTTGCTTTTTTATTCCTGCTTCTGGCTCAGGTTCAAGAATGTTTCAGTTTTTATTTGATTTTTTAGAAACTCCTAATGAACAAAACAGAAGTTCAGTGGAAAAGTTTTTGAATCATATCTCTGAATTTGCTTTTTATCAGCAATTACCTGTTGAGATAAGGCATAAACTGAAAGACATCGATGTTGATTTAGATACGTTTGTTTCTTTTTTATTGAATGCAGATGGGATGGGTTATGGTGATCTGCCAAAAGGATTAATTCCTTTTCATAAGAATACACCATTTATTTTGAATCCATTTCAAGAACACGTATTACAAGGGGTTCGTGTGAAAGAAAAGGATGTTAGCTTTCATTTTACCATACAATTGAAATACATAAAGGCAATTAAAAAAGTAATTTCTCAAATAAAAGGTCTGACAGGTCAAAACTATAAAGTTTCATTTTCAGATCAAGATAGTGACAGTGATTCGATTGCTTTTACAAATAATGGTGAGCCTGTTAAGTTGGAAAATGGTCAGGTTTTGAAAAGGCCCGCTGGACATGGAGCGCTGTTAGAAAATATCAATAAAATTAATTGCGACTATATTTTTATTAAAAACATTGATAATGTGCAGCATTTTTTAAAATCAGAATCCTCTATACTCACGTGGAAGGTTTTAGGAGGTGTTTTAATTGACTATAGGAGAGAAGCCAAACAATTGTATGATAATCCTTCGATCATAGGATTACAAAAATTAAATGAAAGGTTTCAATTGTTTGATAAAAAAATGATTGAAAACTTGAATAATGAGGAAATAAAAGAAATATTAAATCGTCCCACAAGAGCATGTGGAATGGTTAGAAATGATGGCCAGCCTGGCGGTGGACCTTTTTGGGTGGATGACAATGGAATGATTTCTAAGCAGATTATTGAAAAATCTCAAATTACAATGAAAGGAAAACAATATAGTCTGATGGTGCAAAGCACATACTTTAATCCCGTTATGATTGTTGTGTCAACACAAGATTTGAATGGGAATAAATTTGATCTACAAAACTATAAAGATGATTCAAAATTTTTCATCGTTCGTAAAAAATACAAGGGACAAGATGTTCAATTTATAGAATTACCTGGATTGTGGAATGGTAGTATGTCAAACTGGAATAGTTTATTCATTGAAATCCCTACTGAGACATTTAGTCCTGTGAAAACTGTTCTGGATCTTTTAAATTATGATCACAAGTAACAATCCAAGCTGGAATTCCAGATGTTTTACGGTCTAAAATAACCTTCCATAGGGTATGTGATTGATATTATAAAAAAAACAATTTCGTTGTATTTTCATATTATTTTAAAGATTGTAAGTGAATTAATAGGGGGGTGTTAATAAAAAGTTCTTTTTTTTTGGCTACCCCCCCGTAAAAATGATGTAAATTTGCAAAAAAAAATTTACTCATGGCAACTAAAAGAATGCAAGCGTATCATGATGTGTTAAACAGATCACCGAAACACATCGAATTTAATGGAAAGATTTCTGAGATTTTTGGAGAAAATGTATTTCATGCGGATAGCATGCGAGAATATTTACCAAGTGAAGCATACAAATCAATGATGGATTCTGCAATGAATGGTACTCGCTTAGATCGAAAAATGGCAGATCAAGTTGCTTCTTCCATGAAAGATTGGGCAATTACAAAAGGAGCTACTCATTATACGCATTGGTTTCAACCGCTAACAGGTTCAACTGCCGAAAAACATGATGCATTCTTTAAACCAGTAGGTCCCGGAAGAGCGATTGAACGATTTGATGGTGATTTATTAATTCAGCAAGAACCAGATGCTTCTTCTTTTCCCAATGGAGGAATTAGAAATACTTTTGAAGCAAGAGGGTATACTGCATGGGATCCTTCATCTCCCGCATTTGTAATCGATAAGACTTTATGTATACCAACTATTTTCATCTCCTATACCGGGGAAGCATTGGATTATAAAATGCCCTTACTGAAAGCTTTGCATTCAATTGATGAATCTGCTACTGCTGTATGTCAATATTTTGATAAAAATGTTTCGAAAACCATTGCAACGTTGGGGTGGGAGCAGGAATACTTTTTGGTGGATTCTGCACTTTTCAACGCGCGACCAGATATTATGATGACAGGTAGAGCATTGTTTGGTCATGCTCCTGCTAAAGGTCAGCAATTAGATGATCATTATTTTGGTTCTATTCCTGCTCGAATCACATCGTTTATGCGTGATTTTGAGACGGAATCGATTCGTTTGGGAATTCCTGTGACAACGCGTCATAATGAGGTTGCTCCAAATCAATTTGAATGTGCACCTATTTTTGAAGAATGTAATTTAGCGAATGATCATAATTTATTGCTAATGGATATTATGGAAAAAGTGGCTCGCAAGCATGATTTCCGAGTGCTATTGCATGAAAAACCATTCGCTGGTGTCAATGGGTCAGGAAAACATAACAACTGGTCTCTAAGCACTGATACAGGAGTTAATCTTCTCGCTCCTGGAAAAAACCCAAAATCAAATTTACAATTTTTAACTTTTTTCTGTAATACAATAAAGGCAATTCATGATCATGCAGATTTATTGCGCGCTTGTATTGCTGGCGCTGGAAATGATCACCGTTTAGGGGCGAATGAAGCACCTCCTGCAATTATCTCAGCATTTATAGGTTCACAACTTTCGTATTTGCTAGATGAAATCGAGAAAAACGTGAAAGCGGGTAAAATGACACCGGAAGATAAAACAGAATTAAAATTGAATATTGGTAAAATCCCACAAATAATGTTGGATAATACCGATAGAAATAGAACTTCTCCTTTTGCATTTACAGGTAATAAATTTGAATTTAGAGCGGTTGGTTCTTCTGCAAATTGTGCTTCGGCAATGATTGTAATTAATACAATTGTTTCAAGTCAATTACAAATTTTCAAAAAAGATGTGGATGCTCGAATTGATAGTGGTGAGGCAAAAGATGAGGCAATTTTAAAAGAGTTGCAAAAAATGATCAAAGAATCAAAGAAAATTCGTTTTGAAGGAAATGGATATGGTGAGGAATGGGTGCAAGAAGCAGCGAAAAGAGGATTGTCTAATTTGAAAGATACTCCGAGAGCTTTAAAAGTTTGGGGTGATAAAAAAGTAATAAAATTGTTCAATGATATGGCGATTTTAACGCCAAGAGAATTGGAAGCTAGACAAGATATAGAATTTGAAGCCTATATTCATAAAATTCAAATTGAAGCGCGTCTAATTGGTGACCTTGCTCAAAATCATATCATTCCTGCTGTTGTTGAGTATCAAAATAGATTGATTAATAATGTACAAGGTTTATTTTCTGTTCTTGGTGAAAAAGCGGGTAAAGAAGCTGGTAAAGCTCAACTTGAATTGATAATTAATATCTCTGATCACATGAATAAGTTGAAATCTAATTGTGACTTGATGTTAATAGCAAGAAAAGCAGCAAATAAAGTGGTTGGAAATGAAGCGAAAGCTGTTGCGTATTGTGATAAAGTAAAAGTCTTTTTTGATGATATTCGATACCATGCTGATAAATTGGAAATATTAGTAGACGATGAACTTTGGCCTTTACCGAAATTCAGAGAAATGTTGTTTACACGTTAATATAAATTTGATTTAATTATTCTAAAAGCTCTTTTAAATAAAGGGCTTTTAGTGTTTATTGACAGGTCTCAGGAGGGCGAAATGTTGGTAATTATCAAGATTATTGTCATTTTCATGATTGTTCTTTTCAATTTATTTTGAATAAATTGACTAACTTAGCGCTAAGTAAAAACTACTTGTATGAAGAAAGTGATTTTATTGGGATGTGTAATAGTATTTTCCAAATCTTTATTCGGTCAATTTGAACCGAAGCATACTTTTAATATGGAAGTGGGAATACCAGTTCCAATCGCAAATAAATCATTCAAAGGTATTATGAAGGGAGTTGTGTCTATTTCTCCTTATTATCAGCACAGATTTTCAAATTCTTTAGCTTTTGGTACAGGTATTCAATACAATTATATTCAAATAAACCCGACAAAAGTTCCACCATCTGAAAAAGCAAAAGGGGGGATGCATAGTGTAGGGGTTTTCTTAAAAGTGAGCAAGGAAAAATTTCATGATGAGCAGTTTGCGACTGATTTTGGTGTTAAAATGGGATATTCTCAAACGTATTTTATGACGGATTCGAATGAGGAAAAATATGGAAAACCTCAGCAAGTGAATTCAATATCGGTTGCTCCTATGCTCGGCTTAATTTTAAGTGTCGATGAGTTTTCATCATATCGTTTTACGCTGGGATATACAGTGCAAGGTTTTGGCTTTTCACCGCAACGAATAGGTATTACTACAAATGGTGGTTATGATCCTTCTAATTTCTCAAAACCAACGCAATATCTGATTGTCGGATTTGGATTTACTCATTATTTTCACAAGAAAAGCTCGGAATAAACCGCCTTATTTCTTTTTTTATACATGTATTTTTTACTAAATTGAATGTTTGTTCAAACAAATTCTATAAAAGCAATAAGAAGCTATTTTAAAAATAAATTAGCGGAACTTTTTTCTGATAACGAAATAAAATTAATTGGAAATGAAGTAGTTTGTTCCAGATTGAAAATTTCTAAGAATGATTTGATCGGATTGAATGATCAATTGTTTTCTGAATCAGATTTGCTTTATTTTCGTTCAATTGTTAAGCGTTTACTGAAAAATGAACCTTTTCAATATATTATTGGAAATACGTTATTTTATGGATTAGAAATAAAGTGCGACAAGCGTGCGCTGATTCCTCGTCCGGAAACGGAAGAATTAGTAGATTGGATCAAGGAATCATTTACTTCAACTCATCCAAAAGTGATGGCAGATATTTGCACAGGTTCTGGTTGCATTGCTTTAGGTTTAAAATCTCTTTATCCTGAAAGTTTTGTTGTTGCCGCTGATTATTCTTTGGAATCCTTAAGTCTAGCTAGAGAAAATTCGAGTGAATTGAAGTTAGAATTGGAAGTATTGCATTTTGATGCTACAAATGAAAAGGACTATGTGCAACTTTCAGTAAGTGAAAATCTGAAATATGATTGCTGGGTTTCAAATCCGCCCTATATTCCTGCTCAAGAAAGTCAAATAATGACGGATAACGTGCTTGAATTTGAACCTCATATGGCTTTGTTTGTGCCTGATCATGATCCACTCATTTTTTATAAGGTGATTTCGAAAATGGCACATATCTATTTAAAGTCAAAAGGGTGTATTTTCTTCGAGATTCATGAAAATTTCCCCAAAGAAGTAATAAATATTTTAGAAGATAATAACTTTATTAACATTGAAGTGAGGAAAGATTTACAAGGAAAAAGTCGAATGATGAAAGCAGAAAAAGTTTAATTTTGTGCAATGGATAAGACAGTAGCGAAGGATGAAATAGAACGTTTATCCAAAGAGATTAATAAACACAATGATTTGTATTATATCAAAAATGAGTCGGAAATTTCTGACTATGATTTTGATGTATTGTTGGAGAAATTGATAAAACTGGAAACTGAATTTCCTGAATTTTCTTATGATTACAGTCCTACGAAGCGAATTGGTGGTGATATTACAAAGAAATCTGAATCCATTACTCATCGATTTCCGATGCTTTCTTTATCAAATACGTATTCTGAAGACGAGATAATTGAATGGGAAAATCGGCTGAAAAAACTTTCTGAAGATACATTGGAATATGTGTGTGAATTAAAATATGATGGTGTAGCAATTGGTATCCACTATGAAAATGGTGTTTTAAAACAAGCGGTTACAAGAGGAGATGGTACTAAAGGAGAAAATGTAACGGCAAATGTTAGAACAATTCGCTCAATTCCATTGCAGTTAACGGGCGATTTCCCTGCTGATTTCGAAATTAGAGGTGAAATATTTTTTCCTTTGAAAAATTTCACAAAATTAAATGAACAACGTATTGATATCGGTGAGCCTGAATTCGCAAATCCAAGAAATACTGCCTCAGGAACGTTAAAATTACAAGATTCAAAAGTTGTGGCAGATAGAGGCTTGGATTGTTATCTCTATGGTTTATATGGGTATGATTTGCCTTTGGAAGGTCATTTTGAAAGTGTTCTGAAAGCTACTGAATGGGGTTTTAAAACACCAAATCCAGAAAAGAAAATGATTTATAAAACTGATTCTATTGAAGGAATCATGAAGTTTATTCATTTTTGGGATAAAAATCGTTCAAAATTACCTTTTGAAATAGATGGGATTGTTATAAAGGTAAATGATTATAATCAACAGCAGGAGTTGGGTTTTACAGCAAAATCTCCTCGATGGGCAATTGCTTATAAATTTAAAGCAGAAAGAGTTGAAACCTTTTTAGAGTCTGTATCTTATCAAGTTGGACGAACAGGCGCAATAACTCCAGTGGCAAATTTGAAACCTGTTCAGTTAGGTGGAACGACGGTAAAAAGAGCTTCTTTGCACAATTCAGATCAAATCCAAAAATTGGATTTATATTTGAATGACGCTGTTCTTGTTGAAAAAGGAGGAGAAATTATACCGAAAATTGTTGGAGTTAATGGGTTAAAACGTCAAGAAAATTCAATGGCTGTAAAATTTATTGATAATTGTCCTGAATGTTCTACAAAGTTAATTCGTCGAGAAGGTGAAGTGCAACATTACTGTCCCAATGAGAATGGTTGTCCCCCTCAAATTAAGGGAAGAATTGAGCATTTTATCAGCAGAAAAGCAATGAACATAGATGGTTTAGGAGCCGAAACCGTAGATCTTTTAGTTGAAAAAGAATTGGTGAAATCTTATGTTGACCTATACGCTTTGTCATTTGCCCAAATTGTCGATTTAGAGAGGATGGCTGATAAATCAGCAGATAATTTAATCAATGGATTAGCTGCCTCTAAAGATGTTCCTTTTGAACGTGTTTTGTTTGCATTGGGAATTCGTTTTGTTGGAGAAACAGTTGCGAAGAAATTAGCAAAGAGTTTTAAGTCAATAGATAAGATTCAGAATGCTAACTTTGATCAATTGGTTAATGTCGATGAAATTGGAGAGAAAATTGCTATCTCTGTGCAACAATTCTTTTTGAATGAAAAAAATAGAGAGGTGATTCGTCGTTTAAAAGAAGTGGGCCTGCAATTCGAAATAAAAGAAAAAGAAGGTGTTACTGATAAATTTAAAGGAGTTACTTTTGTTGTATCTGGTGTTTTTAACACTTTTTCAAGAGATGAAATCAAAGAGGTGATTGAAATAAATGGTGGTAA
Source organism: Chryseobacterium gleum (assembly GCA_945888595.1). GTDB lineage: Bacteria > Bacteroidota > Bacteroidia > Flavobacteriales_D > Crocinitomicaceae > CAIUKX01. The sequence goes on from CAMDAO010000062.1 coordinate 7,899, forward strand.
GAATGCTTCATCCATTTCTTCAAAGACTGATTTTGTGCTAGCGGGAGAGAACATGGGGCCAGCAAAATTGAAAAAAGCTTCTGATTTGGGTATAACGATACTTTCGGAAGATGAATTTATTTCAAAGCTAAAGAACTAAAAATATGGTAGACCAAGATACTATTTGGAAAAAAACTAAAAGCCTATTGGTTTTTTATGTTTTTACGGATCATGAAGAATTTCAGCAATTTCGAGAATCTTTAGATGCAGTCTTGATCGATAGCAATGTTAAACGACTAAAAGTTATTATTTTGCTTACTAATCCGAAAGAAAGTGTCTTGAAACATTCGCTTTTCGCTTACTTTTGTGAAAAAGACTTATCTTTATTTGGAAATAAAATTAAAAAAAGCGCAAAAATAGAAGGTCAGGAAGATGTTGATATTATTAGAGATACACATTTCGATTTATTTGTGTGTTTTGGAAAACCTTCGACTAAAGTGCTAAAATGGTTAGAGAAAATAAATACTACCAGAAGGATTGGTGTGAATTCTGAAGGACAATCCTTTTTTGATTTAAATTTTATTAGTTCCATCGATTCAATAGATAATGGCGTTGTGTTCGCTAGTGAAATGTTAAATAAAATAATTTAAGAAATATGAACAATCTTTTTTTAGGTTCTGGAGTAGCTTTGGTTACGCCTTTCAAACCAGATGATTCCATAGATTTTAGTGCCTTAAGAAAATTAGTTCGCTTGCAAATTGATGGGGGAATTAATTTTTTAGTAGTCCAAGGCACGACGGGCGAATCTCCTACACTTTCATTAGATGAGAAAATGGAAGTATTGAAAACGGTAATCCATGAAAATCAAGGGAAACTAAAAATAGTTTACGGACTTGGGGGTAATAATACAAAGCAAATTGGTGAACTTTTTAAATTAATACCTCCGGGAGTTGATGGTATTTTATCGGTTTCGCCTTATTACAATAAACCTATTCAGAAAGGAATTATTGAACATTTCAAATATATAGCGTCGTGCACAAGTTTACCGATTATCTTGTACAATGTTCCAGGGAGAACTGGTTCTAATATGTTGCCTGAAACAACGCTTGAATTAGCCAAAATTGAAAATATTGTGGCGGTAAAAGAGGCGTCTGGGAATATGGAGCAAATAATGGAGATAATTCGCTTACGTCCAGCTGGTTTTGGGGTTTTATCTGGAGATGATGCCATAACGATGCCTTTGATTGCGGCGGGTGCTGATGGTGTTATTTCTGTTGTTGCGAATGCTTTTCCGGAAATATTTTCAGAAATGGTTCGTTCATCAATGGATGAAAAATTGGCTGCGGCAAGAAAAGGTCACTATGATTTACTGCCTATTACCAAAATGTTTTTTGAAGAAGGAAATCCTGGGGGTGTTAAAATTGCCTTAGCGAAAAGAGGGATTATGAATCCGCATATGCGATTGCCTTTAGTGCAAGTTTCATCGAATTTACAGCAACGTATCGAAAACGAAACAACGGCATTAATGAGTAATTAAAATTAAATAGTACATCTGAAATAACGGTAAAAGAAAAAAATGAATATATACAGTTCAATCGTAGAAGAAATAAAAGCGGCTTCAAATATTATCATAACAGCGCATAAATCACCTGATGGTGACTCGATTGGGAGTTCACTCGGATTGTATCATTTTATTCAAGAATTAGGAAAGAAGGTTACTATTTGTCATCCTGATCCTGCTCCCGATTATTTAGCGTGGTTACATGGAATAGAAAATATTATCACAATGTCCAATGAGACTGCACAAATTGAAAATCTTTTCAACGAGGCAGATCTTGTTTTTTGTTTAGATTATAATTCGACAAATAGGGTAGGTGATGGTATGCAAGCATTATTAGAAAGTTTTTCTAAAAAAATAATCATGGTGGATCATCATTTAGACCCTAAAGATTTTGCTTTTATCACACTTTCTGATACAAAAGTTTGTTCCACTTCTCAGTTAATCGTTGAAATAATTGAGCAATCTGGAAATGGAGCTTTACTGAATGAAAAAGTTGGAACACCATTGTATCTGGGTATTTTGACAGATACAGGTTCTTTTCGTTTCCCCTCTGTTCAGCCGCGTACACATGAACTTTTAGCGAAATTGTTAACTGCAGGAGTGAAGCATTATTTGGTGCATGAAAACTTGAACGATAATAATACAGTCGGGCGATTGCGTCTTCAAGGGTATGCAATGAGTGAAAAATTAGAGGTATTGACAGATTTTAAGGTGGCAATAATATCCATGACAGAAGAAGAATTAGATAGATTTAATTACCAAAAAGGAGATACAGAAGGTTTAGTAAATATTGCCTTATCTATTAAGGGCATGAAAGCAGCACTATTTTTTTCAGAAAAAGAAGGTATTATAAAAATTTCATTTCGTTCAAAAGGAAGTGAAAATCCTGTTAATATTTTAGCTGCAGAGTATTTTAATGGGGGAGGACACGCAAATGCTTCGGGTGGCATGAGTGGATTATCTATGGAAGAAACCTTAGCGAAAGCAAAATCACTGCTTCCCAAATTTTTTCCTAAGAATTAATTTTGATGTAGAAAGGGAGGGCTGAATTATTAATATTTAAAATAAGTTATTTTTTCATTTATTAAATTTAAGTTTGTATTCAATGCACTTTAAAGATTTATGGTAGTTTTTTATTACATAGCAGCTTTTTTTTCGTCATGGATGTGGGTTGACTATTTTAGATTATTAGGAGTAACCACAACTCAAAAAACAAAATATTTATTACTTACTTTTTGTTTAGGTGTTGCCTCATTTTATGTATTCAAGAACTTAAATACTCATTTTTTAGACCAATTTGAATTACTTCTACATCACAATAAAGTCGCAAATCATTTTTTAGTGACAGCGATTAAGGTTGGTTTTCTTGGAGAATTGTCCAAGTTAATTCCTGTATTAATTGCCTATTACCTCTTTCGAAGTAAAATCAAAGAACCCATTGATGTTTTTATGTTTTTTTCCGTCTCTGCTCTGGGATTTTCAGCGGGGGAAAACCTATTGTACTCTTATAATAATGAATTTTACTTTTTTAATGAAAAAATTATATTAAGAACCTTTGGAGAATTATTTTGCACGTCCATTATTGCCTACGGAATTATAGGTTATCGCTTTTATCACAAACATAAAAAACCACTTAAAATAGTATTATTATTCCTTTTAGCAGTATTTCTTCATTCATTCTATGATTTTTGGCTTGCTTATGAACGTGTTGTTGGATATGGATTCATTTTCACCATTGTGTATTTCATGTGCATGATTTCTATCTATGCGACAACTTTAACTAATTCATTGAATTTTTCTTCAGATTTTGATGATTTAAAAACAATTGATGCAAAGAATTTGATTAAGAAAATGTATATGTATTATGGAATTTTTATAGTGCTTCAATTTTTTATACTATTTCTTAATTTGAATTATGTTAACGCAGAAAAAAATGTAATTAATACATTCTGGTTTAGCGCTTTTATAGTGTTTGTGGTCATAAATCGTTTGATGAAATTAAAAAAAATTAAAGGAAGATGGAGTCATTTAAAATTGCAATTACCATTCACATTTTATAAAATAGACTCATTTAATGGAAGATCTGTAAAGTATAAGTTTAAATTTCGTGGAGAGATCTTTAATGAAACTTATGTGGATAATTTTTTAAATAAAGTAGTATATATTTTCCCATTATCACAAAGTAATTCGTACTTAGTGAAATCGAAAAAAGCAGTACTTGAAAATAAAATTTATTTGAAAGACGATGAAGTTTTTTATATTGCAAGAATAATAGATGATGAAAAAGGAGAGGTTTATTTATTAAAGCTAAAAAATTCAGGTAAAAGTCTTAGGAGAAAAAAATATCCAATTGTTGCGCTATTATCTGTGTTTTCTGAAGAAGATCTTCAAAATAAGAATCTCACTGTCAATGATTTTCAATTTAGAGAATGGGTTTATTTGAAAGATCAAGGGGAGTTACGAATTACAGTGTAGATACTTTTTTAATTTAGAAAATAGGTTTATTTAGTAGATCATGCTTAAATTTATTTAAAGGATAAAATAGAATTTTACAGAGCTTATTTTCTTTTTAAATAGCTAACTTTGTATAATTAAATTTAAATAAAAATAAATGACTCATTTAATCTCCCCCTCGGTACTTTCGTGTGATTTTGCAAATATTCAACGAGATGTTGAAATGATTAATAATTCCCAAGCGGATTGGTTTCATGTGGATGTAATGGATGGTGTTTTTGTTCCAAATATATCTTTTGGTTTTCCAGTGATTGAGGCAATAAAAAAACACGCTCTTAAACCATTAGATGTGCACTTAATGATTGAAAATCCAGATCAATATATTTTAGATTTCAAAAAAGCAGGAGCAGATATTTTAACGGTACATTATGAATCTTGTATTCATCTTCATAGAACGATTCAACGAATAAAAGAAGCTGGAATGAAAGCGGGAGTGGCGATGAATCCTCACACTTCCGTGACCTTACTGGAAGATCTGATTGAAGATTTAGATTTAGTGTTAATCATGTCTGTCAATCCAGGGTATGGTGGTCAAAAATTTATTAAAAATTCTATTTCGAAAGTGACTCAAGTCAAAGAAATGATTCAACGGAAAGGGTCGAAAGCAATAATTGAAGTCGATGGCGGTGTGAACGGAGAAACAGCAATCGACCTATTGAAAGCTGGAGCAGATGTTCTAGTGGCTGGAAGCTATGTTTTTAATTCTGCCAATCCTTCTCAAATAATTTCAGAACTAAAAGCAATAGGAAATTTTTGATTTAGTTTGAGTATTTAATAGTAACAAAGTTATTGTATTTGCGTTAAATAGGTTATATGAAAAAGTTACTAATTATTTCTGCGCTTCTTTTTACGAGTAATCTATTTTCTCAAGTGGATACTTTGTTAGCTGATAGAGAAAGACAATTACTTTTTTTACTAAAAGATTTACGTTCAGCAACGAAAGATTCTGACAAAGAAGCTAAAAATACGTTGTACAAAGATTATTTATTGGAAACAATAAAAATGAAGAATGTAATGGAGTATCCTTTCGTCCAACTTACCTCTATGGGGTCAATCATGAGTGACGATAAGAAAATTAGACTTTTTAATTGGAATGTGGAGCAAGAAGATCAAACACAGAAATATTACTGTTATATCTTGCGCTTTGATAATAAGAAAAAAACATATTTAGTGAGTGAATTAATAGATAATTCATTTATGATTCCGGAAAGACCTGAGGGGATTTTGGAGGCAAAAGATTGGTATGGAGCTTTGTATTATAAGATTATCCCTATATCGAAAGGCAATAAAGAGATGTATACATTGTTAGGGCTTGATATGAATACAACCTTGAGTAATATTAAATTAATTGATGT